>NZ_JAPDBZ010000227.1:0-3052 GCF_027705505.1 Aeromonas sp. QDB56 | reverse complement strand
ACGCAAGAGGCAATAGTGGATCACCGGACGATCGTCTCATTTTTTACCTGTCAACTGGTCTGGGTGAACCGTTACGTTGCAGCAGTCGGTAATTGAGCATGGGCAGCCTCCCTGAGCCTGGTTTCACCCTACCCCCATTTGTGTCCCATTCCTACCCCGTCGGGGCTGCAAATACAGCAGCTTACCCCCGCTCCTTGTTGGAATTGCGGGGATCTGCTCGTCATTTGTTCGATCGCATCGAAAGTGAGAAAAAAGCCTTTACCTTTGACCTCCGCTTTGTATACTACGCCTCGTTTGTTGCAGGGGCGTAGTTCCAATTGGTAGAACAGCGGTCTCCAAAACCGATGGTTGCGGGTTCGAGTCCTGCCGCCCCTGCCATTTTTCAGAAAGGCCAGCTCATTGAGCTGGCCTTTCGCATTTCCGTCGTTTGCCAACGCCTCCGTTAGCCTCTTTTTCCCCGCTTCGCCGCTGCCATTTCTGCCAATGGAGGCCGCTTTTCCCCTGTGCTACACCTTGCTACCTGCCAGATGGCGCCCTCAGGCGCATCGCATCCGGCGGGCCCAAGGCGCTTCAACAAGGAGAGAGCGATGAACAAGGCAGTGGATACGCGTCCCCCCCATGCCCATGCCGGTGGCTGGGTCCCCCGGGATCAGGCCCATGTGGCGCGCTGGGTACAGCGGCTGCGTCAGGCGGTCACCCGCCAGCCTCGCCCGCTGGTGGCCCCGATCGCCGGATTGAAGGCGCTGGTGGAGCAGGATCCTCTCCTGTATCAGCAGGCCCAGGGGATGTTTGACGAGGCGTGGCAGCACGAGCACAGCACGCCGCTCGGTCAGGTCCAGGTGCGCAGCCTCGATGAGTTCCTGCAGCTGCTCAACGGCATCATGACCACGGCCCCGGAAGCCTATCAGGATGTGCAGACCCAGGAGCCCGCCGGGCTGATCGGATTCCCCATCAATGCCCTGCTCAACTGGCCCATGGCGACGGCCGCCGGGTACGACTTCTTCGCCAATGCGCTGGTGAACCAGCAACTGCGCAAGATCCTCGGATACTGGGCCGACTTCCTGCAAAGTCCCGCGTCCCGTTATGTGCTGACCGAGTCGGTGAGCCCCTTGGATCGCCAGACCCTGATCGTCCCCTGGCTCGGGGAGGTGGCGAAACGGGAGATGGTCCGGGTGGCGCAGGGGGCGCTCGGGGCCGGCGACAACCCCACCCCAGAGCGCTTCGAGGGGATCTTCCACACCGTGCCGGGAGAGGAATACGAGGGCTTCGCCAGCTGGGACGACTTCTTCACCCGCCGCTTCTGCCCCGGCGTGCGGCCGGTGACGGCCCCGGACGATGACAGCGTGATCGCCAACGCCTGCGAGTCGGCCCCGCTGCAGGTGGTGACCGGGGTAAGGCGGCAGGACGCCTTCTGGCTCAAGGGACAGCCCTATTCCCTGGACAACTTGCTGGACTTCGACCCGCGCGCCGCCGCGTTCGAGGGGGGCACCCTCTATCAGGCCTTCCTCAGCGCCCTCAGCTATCACCGCTGGCACAGCCCGGTGAGCGGCACGGTGCGCTCGGTCATGGTGGTCAACGGCAGCTACTACCTGGCCAACCGCCACCAGGGTTTCGACAGCCCGGCGGGGCCCGACCCCAGCGCCCCGAACCAGTCCCAGCCCTTCCTGACCGCGGTGGCGACCCGGGCACTCATCTTCATCGAGGCGGACAACCCCAGGATCGGCCTGATGTGCGTGGTGCCGGTGGGCATGGCGGAGGTGTCGAGCTGCGAGGTGACGGTGCAGCCGGGGCAGCGGATCGCGAAGGGGGAGCAGCTCGGCATGTTCCACTTCGGCGGCTCCACCCACTGCCTGCTGTTTCGCCCCGGTGTCGAGCTGGCGTTCGACTTCTACGGCCAGCAGCCGGGGCTGGAGGCGACCAACCTGAGGATCAACACGGCGCTGGCGCGGGTCAAATAACCCAGCCGCCGGACAGTAAAGGCCGCCTTCGGGCGCAATGCTGTTCACTTAAGAGAATTTGAGTTCCAGTCCACGTAGTATCAGGGCTAAAAAATGAGGGAGGCATGATGCCTCCCTCTTTCTATTGCAAGCCACGCTGGATAAAGGCTGAAGGAACATCGACTGGAAACAGCCTTGCTCCCCCAACTCAAGTCGCATTTATGAATAATTAGTCAAAAATGTGCTTATCTGAACAGCATTGCGCCTTCGGGCGGCCTTGTTGTTGTGAATCCCTCAGGGTTGTCGTTGCAGCAGGAGATCCAGATAGGCGCCTTCGATCAACCGGGAGGGTTCGATACCGAGACGCGCCATGATGTCGTGAGCTTCCTGCATCCCCACCTCGCGCGGTTCGTCATCTTCCAGCACCACTTCCAGTTCGAGGAAGTGACCCAGCCCTTCAACCCGGTCGAGATGGATCCGGGTTCTGCCCACCAGAAACAGGGTCCGCTGTTTTCGCACTCTGCCAATCTGGCCGCAAGCCAGGGTGAGCGTTTCCCGCAGCTTGTCCGGCTCGTTCGTTGGCGTGATGTGGTAGTAGCTCTCCTTCGGACCCTGTTGATCAGGCCTGCGGTAGAAGATGAGCTGGCCTGCCGACGGGGAGAGCGTCCGCAATTTGAAGCGGCCCGATTCACAGCGAAAGAAGGTATCATCCTGGGCGATGTCGACGGGGCCCTTGTCGGCGATGGCCGCGGCTCTGGGGATAAGGTCATCGACCCCGGCTATGCGGGCTTTGATCTCGATATTTCGTGGCATGGCAGCGGGTTCTCCTTGAAAACGGGATACCCAATCTAGCACAGCCCACGTTGCCGAGAGGGGGGCAACAGGGGGAGCGCCAGTTCGGTTCCTGATGGATGCTCAACCCTGCCCGCCAACCCTCTTTCAGACGCCTGAAACCGCCCTCAAGAGACAGGTCAGCGGGTGCTGACCTGCTCTGCCGGTGCCTGCCCGTCATCCGCGATATGACCTCATGGCCGCCTTAGGGCGCAATGCTGATCAGTTAAGGATCCATTGACCGATCCTTCTGCTGTAGGACAATCCGGAACCAATCACTGGTT
>NZ_JAPDBZ010000226.1:0-3133 GCF_027705505.1 Aeromonas sp. QDB56 | reverse complement strand
CAAAGCCAAACCACAGAAGTATGCGACGAGAAAACCTAGTAAAAACAATGCCAGTCAGGCTTAACTGACTGGCATTAGCCCCTATGGCGGGCTTTTTCTTGCCCGCACCACACCCGTCCTCCTGTTTCTCATGGCGTCATTCGCAAACGTATGCCACCACCTTACTGATTTAACTCTCAAAAAATTCAATTCGATCAATATCATAAAAACAAAATGATAATGATTGTCATTTATTGATCTACTTGACTCCCTCTGCAATAATCCGCGCCCTTCAGGCTTAAATAATAATTATTCTCAAATATAAAAATTCGACTTCTTCACTACTGGCCCATGCTGCTGTCCGGTACGGCGCTGGCTGCCAGCGATCCCGCCGGGGTCGACACAACGGACATGCCCCCCGAACTCAAGGGGCGGGAAACCATCGTGGTCAAGGGACAGCGCATCGAGCAGAAGCTCTCCGAGGTGTCGGGTTCCATCACCGTCATCACGGAGGAGGATCTGGATCGCCAGGTTGCCACCGAGCTCACCGATGTGTTCAAGAACGAACCCGGCGTCTCGGTGACCGGCTCCGCCGGCCGCCCCCAGAACATCATCATCCGCGGCATGGGCGGCAACCGGGTGCTCATCATCAAGGACGGGGTGCGGGTCAGCGACGGTTTTGGCGCCGACGACCTCAACGACAAGGTGGGCCGCTTCAGCTTCGATCTCGACGATGTCAAGCAGATAGAGGTAGACAAGGGAGCCGGTTCCTCCCTCCATGGCTCCGATGCCATCGGCGGCACCATCGTCATCAGCACCAAGCAGCCGGAAGATTACCTTCAGGGCCAGGATGCCTATCTCGGCAGCAAGGTGCTGCACGATGGCAACCGTGACAAGCAGAAGCTGAGCGCCACCGGCGCCGCCCGGATACGGGATACCGAACACCTGCTGCGCCTCTCCGGCTGGCAGGGACATGAGACCGCTAACTACGACGAGAGCCGCATCCCGGCGGATCTGGATGGCCTCAGCGCCTCCACCAGCTCTCGCATCCAGCTGAACGAACATCATCTGCTGCGCCTCGAACTCGACTACTTCGAGGACAACGCCGAACGGAATCAGGGGCCGCGCGAAGTGCCCCAGCCCGATGGCAAGTGGCAGGTGCGCCAGTACCACGAGCAGGGCAGCCAACGCACGCAGGGGGGAAAGCTGGCCTGGGAGGCGAGCAACCTCGACACCGTGCTGGCCGACAGCCTCACCTGGAGTGCCTACGGCAATCACTCGAAAAACACCGCCAACAAGCGCAGCCTGCTGCAAAACGATCTGCTGAGCGGTTATCCGCGCTATCGCAGCGAACGGGAACTCGCCACCTTCACCGAAGACAGGATCGGTACCGAGCTGGATGTGCGCCGGGATCTCGCCACCGGCCATCTCGCCCATCAGCTCAGTTACGGCATCGAGCTCGAGCGCACCACCCACGAGCGGCCGGTGGAGAAGCTGAGTCTGGAGGCCGGCATTCCCCAACCCGGCCAGTCCGCCCCCTTCAGCCGCGCCCGTACCGACAGGGCCGGAGTCTGGCTCGGTGACGTGGCCAGCCTGGGCCAGTGGCAGTTCACCCCCACCCTGCGCATGGATCACCAGTGGCTCACGCCGCTGGACGGCAGCAACGACAGCAACCACAGCTGGCACCTCTCCCCGAGCCTGGCCACCAGCTACCGCTTCAACGACCAGTGGCGCAGCTGGCTCAGCTATGCCAACGGGTTCCGGGCGCCTTCCTACGACAAGGTGTACGGCAACATCCCCCACTACTTCGCCCTGCCGCCCTTCGAGATCATCGCCAACACAGGGCTCAAGGAGGAAACCAGCCACAGCATAGAGTGGGGGCTGAGTGGCGAGGGGGACAACTGGAGCATCAAGCCAGCGCTCTTCTACAACCGCTACTACAACTTCATCGACTGGCGCGAGGTGGGGCTGCGCCTGAGCGATGGTGTCATCCTGCGCCAATATCGCAACGTCGCCAAGGCCGAAACCTGGGGGGCCGAACTCGCCGCCAGCTACTGGCTGACCCAGGAGTGGGAACTCGCCACCAAGCTCGGCTGGGTCGATGGCGAGGACAACAAAGGTGAAGCGCTGCGCACCCTGACGCCCCTCGAGGGCAACACCCGTCTGAGCTATCAGGCCAATGAGTGGAGTCTGGGCATTCAGGCGGACTATGCCGCCGCCATGAGCCGGGTGCCCACCTGTGGCAACAGCCTGACCGGCCGCCAGGGGGACTGCCTCGAAAGTGCCGGCTGGCTCAGTTTCGCCCTGACGGCCGACTGGCTGGTCACCGACTCCCTCAAGGTCAACCTCAAGCTCGACAACCTGTTCGACACCCGCTACACCCGCTATCAGGATGTGGCCGGGCTGGAAGCCGGGACCGATGCTTCCCTCTTCACCCAGAGCGGCCGCACCCTGAGTGCCAGCCTGCGCTACACCTTCGTGGGGATCTGATGCACAGCCTATTGATCCTGGCCAGCCTGCTGGCCACGCTGGCCCCCGCCTCCCCCCTGCCTGAGGCAACCCTGGAGGCCGCGCCCCTCATCCCCGAGCGCCCGCAACTGATGAAGGGGGAGATAGCCCGTCTCGATCCCTATGGTGGCTGGCGTGACGACAGCCGCCAGGATCCCGTCCTCCTGACGCTGCTGCGCGAGCAGAACCGCTGGACCGAACAGCAGCTCGCCGGCCAGGCGCCACTGGTGCAGCGCCTGCAGACGGAGTGGCAGGGCCGGGAGCGGGGCGAACCAGTGCCGGACGACTGACTGAGCCAGGCTGGCAGCCAGTGGCGCATGGAGGCGGACGGCAGCCTGTGGCAACGCAGCGACGCCAATGACGCTCCCCGAAAGCGGCTGGCTCCCCGCCAACCTGCCGAGGGGTATTACTAGCTCGCCGCCTGGGCCCTGCACCCGGACGGGCAACTGCTTGCCCTGGCCGAAGACCGCAGGGGAGATCGGGACTACCGCATCACCCTGCTGGATCTGGCGAGTGGCGAGACACTGGCCTCTTTGCCTCACCGCGCCGGCGATCTGCTCTGGAGTCTGGTTGACATCCTCCCCCACCTTAGCGCTTCGCGTCACAGGAGGGGGATCCCCATTACTGGGTGATAGCTGCTCGCGCA
>NZ_JAPDBZ010000225.1:0-3175 GCF_027705505.1 Aeromonas sp. QDB56 | reverse complement strand
GGTATTGAGGTGATGCGTGCACTACGCAAAGGCCAGGCCTCAGCATTTTATTATGGTGATCCCCTGGGCGAAATGCGGCTGGTAAGCAGAGTTTTTGAAATGTAAGGCCTTTGAATAAGACAAAAGGCTGCCTCATCGCTAACTTTGCAACAGTGCCACTGCGTGAAGCTTGACCAGGCCTACGGCCTGACGTCCTCGGTTGCCGTTGCAGGTATCAAGTCCAGCTATACCAAAACGGTGTCCGGAAACATCAAAGAGTGCCCATATACAATATCAATGATGGGTAAAAAAGTTTATCAGTAAGGCGAGGGTTCCATCTGCCCTGAACAGGCCGAGCGGCTTAACGATGGTTAAGCCGGGGAAATCTGGTTCGATTACCTCGATATTCCAGTTCTGGCTGGCGTATGCTGTGGAGCGGAACGTCGGCGTGAACGGCATTTATGCGCTTCGCACATCCCTGCGGGTTCCGGTCAGTTATACCCGCCCTAAAGGACGGGTTTTGTGGCGTACTGGATTACAGGAGACCGTCATGTCCGGTTCCGTGGGAGCGCAACGAAAGAGTTCCATTGCTCGACCCGATAATCCCAAATAGCTGGAGAAGAAAATGGCCCGGATTGACGGCTGATAACCGATTACCCTTACTCGAAGGTACCCTTCACGCAGGCTTTACCGTCAACCACCATCTGTTTGCCGTGAGCATAAACCTGCTCAATACATAATTCTGGTGTCATAACCAGCAGATCGGCATCCTTTCCAGGAGCAATTTCACCTTTAGTGGAAAGGTTAAGAAAGCCTGCCACACTGGTCGTCAGCGGACGCAATGCATCGGTCAGGGTAAACCCGTAATCGTTGACTAATGACTGCACGGTTTCAAGTAAGCTCTCGAAGCCCGCCACACCAATCCCTGTCAGTTTTCCGGCATCATCAAACAACGGCTGGCTACCATTACCATCCGAGCTGACCGTTATCCGGGCAAGCGGGATACCGGCTTTCAGTGCCCGGGCGACAGCTTCAGCCGGTGCGACAGGATCGGGGATGCCGCTGGTGATGTCGATGGTGCCGCCTTTGAGCGCAAAAGCCAGTGCTTCTTCGAACAGCGCCTCATTGCGGTTAACGTGGGTGGGAAGCAGCTTGCTCATCGGTACATCGCTATTTTCCAGAATGTCATACAGCGGTTTAAGCCCCTTTTTGCTGTCGCCCATATGGAACACGCTGACACCCGGTTTGCTGCCCAGCAGGCCACCCACGCGGGATTCCGCTGCCATGTTTGCCAGTTGATAATCGCCAGGCGCGGCAGAACGGTGGTCTGAAACTGCACATTTAACGCCGATGACGCGATCGATCAGCGCCACATCTTTTTCTACCGAACCGGTGATTGTCGGTGAAGGTACATGGTAAGCGCCGGTTAACATCCAGGCGGTGATCCCTTCTTCATTCAGCGCCCGTGTTTTCGCCAGAAGCGATTCCGGGTGACGGGTCACGGAGTCGGTGCCGAGCAAACCAATGACGGTCGTGACCCCGGCTTCGGTCAGTCTGCTCAGTCTGACTTCTGGCGTACGGGTAGTGGGACCCGCTTCACCACCGCCGCCAATCAGGTGAACATGCTGATCGATAAAGCCAGGACACAGAATCAGTCCTCTGAGATTGATAACCTTACAATCTGGCACGATGTGAGGAGAGATATCGCGTGCCACAGCAATAATCTTGCCGTTGGCGAGAAGCACGTCTCTGATTCCCTGGTCTTCCGGGGTGTAAAGGTGTGCACCTTGCATCAACGTAAACTCTGCGAAGGATAAATCAGGCATGAGAATTCCCTTTTAAACAATGCTCTGCATAACCCAGATCGACAGCAGTGCGTTGATGGCACACACGGCGATGATATGGGGATAATATTTGGCGTTAACTTCGGCGGTACCGAGGCAGCGACCCACGTTCTGCACAGGGTTACCCATCAGGTATATCGCCGGAAGCAGCACCGTGACGTCGTGACCATTTAAGGCTCCCGCCGTGAGCAGACTGGCAGAAACGCCTACCGCGCCGCCCATGCTCATTAGCGACGCTAAAAGCACGGTGGCTGCTTCACCAGGAAGTCCCCACAGAGCCATAACGGGCTGGCAAATGTGCCCAACCCAGTCAAGTAAACCGGTAATTTTCAGCGCCTGAATAATGACGAATGCCATGACCACGTTCGGCAGCAGGTTAGTGGTGGCAATCGTAAAGCCGCGGCGGGCACCATCGATGAACATGTCCATGACATTTTTGCGTACCTGAGTGGTCATGCTTGTGCTCCTTGCGTTGGGTTACGGCGTTCTTCAAAATTGATCCAGATACGTAGCAGGTTGGCACCGACAAATTTAAACACCAGGATGACAGCCAGGGGGACGATAACGGACGTTCCCAGAAACGCGAAGACAGCGACACCAGAGGAAAAATAGTTGGTAATAATTGCGCTGCCGCTGGTCTGGTACGCTGCAAAAATGACTTTATCGCGCTCAGTGATTTCGCCATCCTGCGCCAGTTCTTTCGTCATCCCCGCGGCCGCATCGGTGTTTTGTAAGTTAGCGATGAGCGCCAGTGAGCAGATGCCCGGAATACCCAGCAGGGGTTTCAGGATGGGCGTCATCAGCTGTTGCGCCGCACGCAGTCCGCCAAGACCGTCGGTGATAGAAATAATGCCCAGTGACAAAATGACAGAGGGAGCGAGTTCCAGCGCGAAAAGAAAACCATCTTTTGCGCCCGTACCGCCCGCGCCCCGGAAGGTTACGGTCGTTTGTTCAGCGCCATTCGCGATCTGGCCAAACGAACCGTTCAGCACGGTAAAATCAAATACACGCCACCAACCTTCCGTTCCGGAAAATACGCCGGAAAAGAAAATGATGGTCAGAAAAAAAGCCAGGTATCCCTTAAGTCCGACTTTTTCTGTTGCAGGCGGCAGCGCCGCCTGTTCCCTTTGTTGCGCCATAGCGAACCCCGTTATTTTTTTGATGATGTTGTTTGTTGCGGCAGGCCAGAAGAGGCCTGAACTCAATGACTTTAACAGTAATATGGGTATGGGGAAAATGCAAGAATGTAGACTGGCCCCCTGAATCTCCAGACAGGTAACTGTTCACCCAGATGGCATTGACAGGAAAAAGTGAGACGATCATCCCTTGATCCACTGTTGCCCCTTGCCTGA
>NZ_JAPDBZ010000224.1:0-3193 GCF_027705505.1 Aeromonas sp. QDB56 | reverse complement strand
AAATCGTACTTGGCGCCGCTCAACTGATCGATACTTGATCAACTAGCGCAAAGAATGATCATGCGTCGGCCCTGCAGTGAAATCGATGTTGGGGAAGGTAGCTGATTCCGATCGTGCTGCGCTGATTGCCCATCAACAAAAAGAGACCGATGCCAAGGTATTAGCCGCCTATGACATGGTGATCGCATTCAGCAAATTAGTCGATAGCGATGCTGTGGTGCGCCTGAGCGCAGTCGATGCACTCAGTGAAGTGCATAACCCAGAAGTAGTATGGCGGCTGAAATCCGTTGCTCAGAACGATACCGATGCCAAAGTGAAATCCGCCGCCGCAGCAGCGGTGAAAAAGCTCGAACGCAGTCAGTCATTTTACAGTGGCATTGAAACCCTCTATTTCGGTATCAGCCTCGGTTCCATTTTAGTGTTAGCAGGCATTGGTCTGGCGATCACCTTTGGTGTAATGGGCGTGATCAACATGGCGCATGGCGAGATGATGATGCTGGGTGCCTACACCACCTTCGTGATGCAAAAACTATTACCGAATGAACCGGGGATTGCGTTACTTCTCTCTATTCCTGCGGCATTTTGTGTCTCGGGCTTAGTCGGCATTGTCATTGAGCGCAGTGTGATCCGTTTCTTATATGGCCGCCCGCTCGAAACCCTGCTGGCAACCTTCGGGATCAGCCTGCTGTTACAACAAGCGGTGCGCTCAATTTTCTCCCCGCTGAACCAAAGTGTGGTTATGCCTTCGTGGATGAGTGGCACATGGGTGTGGAACGACTTCCTGTCGCTGACCCTGAACCGCATGTTCATCATTCTGTTTAGCCTGTTGGTTTTTGCTGGCCTGATGTGGTTGCTGAAACGCAGTCGTTTGGGGTTGGAAGTACGCGCGGTTTCGCAAAACCGCGCTATGGCTCGCAACATGGGTGTTCGCTCAGATTGGGTGAATGCCAGAACTTTCGGTCTGGGATCAGGCATCGCTGGTATTGCTGGTGTGGCGTTGTCTCAGCTGACCAACGTTGGCCCGAACTTAGGGCAGGGTTACATCATCGACTCCTTCATGGTGGTGGTGTTTGGCGGTGTCGGCAATTTATGGGGCACGTTGGTGGCGGGTCTGTCACTGGGTGTGGCGAATAAACTGTTGGAACCGTATGCCGGTGCTGTGCTGGCAAAAATCCTGATTCTGGTTGCGATCATTCTGTTTATTCAGAAACGCCCGCGCGGGCTGTTTCCGCAACGTGGCCGTGCGGTTGAGGGCTAAAAACATGCTATTTAATTCTGTATTCAAAGATAAAGCGGGCCTGAGTTTGCTCAGTGCCATTCTGGTTGGCTCGGTGCTGGTGGTGTTATCAAACCTGCTGTTGCCACATGACAGCGCGCTGTATGTCGGTTCCAACACTGTGACGCTGTTAGGCAAGTATTTGTGTTACGCCCTGCTTGCCGTGGCGCTTGATTTGGTCTGGGGTTATCTCGGCATTTTAAGTCTCGGTCACGGCGCTTTTTTTGCGCTGGGTGGCTACGCGATGGGCATGTATCTGATGCGTCAGATCGGCACGCGCGGAGTGTATGGCGATCCGATTTTGCCAGATTTCATGGTGTTCCTGAACTGGCATGAACTGCCATGGTTCTGGTATGGCATGAACCATTTCTGGTTTGCCATGCTGATGGTGGTGCTGGTTCCGGGCTTGCTCGCGTTTGTGTTCGGCTGGCTGGCGTTTCGCTCGCGTGTGACCGGCGTTTATCTGTCGATCATGACGCAGGCAATGACCTACGCACTGCTGCTGGCGTTCTTCCGCAATGAAATGGGTTTTGGTGGTAATAACGGCTTAACCGACTTCAAAGACATCATCGGTTTTAGTCTGACCGACGATGCAACTCGTGCGGCGTTATTCCTCATTACGGCGGTTGTGCTCTGTCTGGCTTATCTGGTCTGCCGCGTGATTGTCGGTTCGAAACTGGGGCGTGTTGCAGTGGCGATCCGCGATGCAGAGATGCGCACCCGCTTTATGGGCTACCGGGTGGAATATTTCAAACTCGCGATCTTCGTGTTCTCCGCCATGTTGGCTGGCGTTGCTGGTGCGCTGTATGTGCCACAAGTCGGCATTATCAATCCGGGCGAGTTTTCTCCGCTGAACTCGATTGAACTGGTGATCTGGGTGGCCGTCGGTGGCCGGGCGACGCTTTATGGCGCGGTGGTCGGCGCAATTTTGGTCAACTACGCCAAGTCGGTGTTTACCGGCATTCTGCCTGATGAATGGCTCTACGCATTGGGTGCGCTGTTCGTGTTGGTCACGCTGTTCCTGCCAAAAGGTGTTACCGGTTTATTCAATCGCAAGGAGGCGGTGTGATGAACATGTTTGCACAAACCAAAACGATCTTAACACCGACCTACTTGCGCGAACGGATGGCACCACCAGCGCCAGTGAAACTCGATTTACGGCATGGTGTGATCCTCTATCTGGAAGATATCAACGTCAGTTTCGACGGTTTTAAAGCACTGAATAACCTCAACCTCTACATCAACAAAGGCGAACTGCGCTGCATTATCGGCCCGAACGGGGCAGGTAAAAGCACCATGATGGATGTTATTACCGGCAAAACACGCCCTGACACCGGCTCGGCGTGGTTTGGTCAGAACATCAACTTGTTGGAACTCGATGAACCGGCGATAGCTGAAGCAGGCATAGGTCGTAAATTCCAAAAACCAACCGTGTTTGAACCGCTTACGGTGGAAGAAAACCTTGAACTGGCCATGGCGGGGAATAAAGGCGTTTGGCAGACCTTTGTTAGCAAACTGTCTGGTGAAGATCGCGATCATCTTGAAGCAACGCTGCTGCTGATTGGTCTGGTTGCTGAGCGTCATCGCCAAGCGGGTGTGTTGTCGCACGGCCAAAAGCAGTGGCTGGAAATTGGCATGCTGCTGATGCAGCGCCCGGAATTGCTGCTTGTCGATGAACCGGTGGCAGGAATGACGCATCAGGAGATGGAACGCACCGCTGAACTGCTGAAACAGCTGGCGGGCAAACACTCCGTCGTGGTGGTGGAGCACGATATGGATTTCGTGCGCTCGATTGCCAATAAAGTCACGGTATTACATCAAGGCTCGGTGCTGGCCGAAGGGGCCTTGTTGCACAATTCCAAAGCAGGACAGCAGTCTCTCAGGCGCCGATTTCGCTCAGTTGACCTGTTGTCGTAC
>NZ_JAPDBZ010000223.1:0-3225 GCF_027705505.1 Aeromonas sp. QDB56 | reverse complement strand
AGACGCCGGATAGATTTAAGCAAGCCAACCACAACACCCGAAATCAAGGTTGCAAAAAAGGGGGTGACCATAGATTTGTTTTAGGGCTGACGGTGCCAGCTGCCCTATTTTTGCTGGTAGGTGGTATCCGTGATGGTCACTGGCGGGAAGGTCTGCCCCCCTTTGATGGCGGCCCGAGTCTGCGCCTTTGCCGCTTCGTCAATCCAGAGCAGGCCGCCAAAGCTGTAACCCGAGTTGGAGCCGTCGAGGGGCCAGTAGAGCAAGTCGCTCTGGGGGGTTGCCGGCACCTTGGGCAGGCGTATCCAGCGCCAGGCGCCGGCCCGGGTATAGGGCACCTGATAGGCGGGGACGAAGCTGGCTAGCTCATAGAGTCGCTCCTGGATCTGGCGGGAGAGGTCGGCCTTCTTGCCGAAATCGAACGCCTTGTCGTATTGCTCCACCAGGGCCGAGATCCTGTCGTCATCGATGTTCATGATGTTGTTGGTCTGGGGCTTGTTGGCATTGACCCTGTGGAAGTGTTCCCAATAGGCGGGATAGCGACCACCGCTCCAGGCCATCCAGGCACTCTGGTGTTTTTTCTCCAGCATGGATTTGAAGCCGGCCGATGCATCCATCAGATTGAGCTCGAGGTTGAGCCCCGCCTTTTTCGCCTCTTCCCGCAGCAGGGTGAGACGCTGGGCATGTTCCGCCGTGGTGTAGGTGATGCTGAGGGAGAGGGGCTGGTCCTTGTCGTTTCGCAAGATGCCATCCGGTCCGGTCTTGGTAAAGCCCGCCTTGGCAAAGAATTCGCGAGCAAGGGCGGGATCGAAGGGGCGCGCCTTGAGGTCGGTATTGGTGAACTCTCCCTGGCCCGAGCCATAGGTGTTGAGACGCTGGTAGTCCCCCCGCAGCAAGGTCGCGATCATCTTGTCCAGGGCGAGGGCGTGCTGGATGCCGAGTCTGACGTCGAGATTGCTCAGCAAGGGATCGGCGGTGTTGAGATAGAGCCCCATGGGGGGCTGAGGCGTCTGGTTGTAGAACCAGAGCCGCTCGATATAGCCCTTCTCGAATTCGGCGGTCTTGCTCTTGTCGTGCCACCAGTTGGGCATCACGAGGGGGAAGGTATCGAGCTCACCGCGCAGGAAGTGCTGCCAGGCGATGTTCTGATCCCTGAGCACCTTGATCTCGATGCGATCCGGATTGAAGCGGTGCTGGAAGTAGCGCTCGTCGTTCCCCCACCAATCCTTGACCCGGTCGAAGGTAACCGACTTGCCCTTCTTGAGCTCGCCAATCTGGTAGGGGCCGGTGACCGGCAGCACCTTCCAGTTGTACTCCTTGACCCAGTTGGCGGTCAGCTTGATGGCGTGGCTGGGCTCCGGGGTGAAGGGGAGGGCTTCGAGCAGATCTTCCCGGCTCTTCTCGGTGCCGCTGGTGATGGCGAGGGTGTGATCGTCAAACTTGGTCACTTCGCTTATCTGGGTGCTGTAGTAGTTGTTGTACCAGGGGTCGTTGATCTCCTTGCTGCGCATCATCTTGAGGGTGAAGACCCAGTCATCCGCAGTGACGGGCTGGCCGTCCGACCAGCGGGCCTTGGGGTTGATGCGAAAATAGAGCGTCTTGTTATCCGCGCCGAAAGCCCACTGGTTGGCCAGCATGGGGATGGGATTACGCGTCACGGGATGGGTGCTCAGGAGCGGCAGGTTGGTCTCGCGCACGTAGGCTGCAAAACCGCCGTTGGAATCCGGCCCGTATTTGCGCAAGGTGAGCGGAAAGCTCGACATGAAATCCCGGAAGGTGCCGCCTCGCTTGGCCTCGGGGTCTGCATAGACGGGGTCGGTGTCGTTGCTATCCCATTTGAGATCTGCCGGCAGGGTGGCACTCCAGCCGAACGGGCTCCAGCAGAAGGGGAGCAGCATGGCCATGACCCGCATGATGCCTGGTAAAGAGGGGATGATCGAAAATGACGGATGACGCATGTCCTTGCTCTCCTGATGATGGCGTCCTGCCGAAATAACGGGGTGGGCCCAAGAGGGCCTGACCCATGATGGGAAGTTTCCCGGGCGAGGTCAATCCTCGGTTTGGGTCTTCAAGAAGCGCATCTTGCCCCCCAGCAGATGCACCACGAAGCCGAGCAGCACCAGACCCGAGCCCAGCCATTGCAGGGGAGTGGGGTGTTCATCGAGCAGCAGGGCGGCGGCCACCATGCCGACACAGGGCACCAGCAGGGAGAGGGGGGCAACCTGGGCCACCGGATAGCGCATCAGCAGCCTCCCCCACAGGCCATAACCGAGCCAGGTGGCGATAAACGAGAGATAGAGCACGCACAAGACGCCCTGCCAACGGATGTTGAGCAGGCTGCTTGCGATGAGTTCGGGCCCCTCGAACAGCCAGGAGAGCGCGAAGAAGGGCAGGATGGGCACCAGCCCGCCCCAGGCGACCAGGCTCGGCAGAGAGGTGCGATAGCGCAGACCTATCTGGCGATTGATGACGTTGCCAAGGCCCCAGCAGGCGGCTGCGCACAGCGTCAGCACAAACCCGATGAGGGTGAGGTTGCCCTCGCCATGGGTGGCAATGAGATAAAGACCTGCTCCCGCCAGCGGCAGTGCCACCCAGTGGTGGGGCTGCCAGCGCTCTCCGAGCCAGATCATGGCGAACAGCAGGGTGAAGACCACCTGGGATTGCAGCACCAGGGAGGCCATGCCGGCGGGCATGCCGAATTTCATGGCGCAGAACAGGAAGGCAAACTGGCCCAGGCTGATCGCACCGCCATAGGCCAGCAGCCAGCGCCAGGGCATGGCAGGCCTGGGGACCAGCAGAATGGCCGGGAAGACGACTCCGACGAAACGCAGTGCTCCCAGCAGCAGTGGGGGGATGCCTTCCAGCCCCCACTTGATGGCGACGAAGTTGAGTCCCCAGCAGAGAATGACCAGGGCGGCCAGACACTTGTCCTTGGTTTGCATGCGGCATCCTTGTTTGAGCGGCGCCCGCACGGCAGGGCGCCGAAGGGGTCGAGCATACCTGCTACAGGGTGGGCACCGTCAAGGGCGCAGGTGTCTACCTGCACACCGGGCGAGCGCGGGCGGGCTAAGCTAAAAAGTGAGCGCCCCGATTGACGGGTTGGCGTCGATGGCTAACCGGAGGTATTCCATGAGCGACCATACCCTGCTGCCCCATCTTAAATGCGAAAGGGGACTCCCTCCGACGTAGGTGGGAGGGGAATTTCGCCGGGGCGTCAGCCCCGCTGGT
>NZ_JAPDBZ010000222.1:0-3427 GCF_027705505.1 Aeromonas sp. QDB56 | reverse complement strand
TGCGATTAAATCAGATCACAAACGAAGCCTTTTTTCTATCTATTTCAATTGGTTGTAGCTAAAGATCCTGTACATGAAGAGAACATAGCGTTGCCTTGGTAGGTCCAGCGGCGGAGGAACTCTTTGATCCGGTTCCTGAACAGGATCTATTTGAGGCGCTAAATGAAACCTTAACGCTATGGAACTCGCCGCCCGACTGGGCTGGCGATGAGCGAAATGTAGTGCTTACGTTGTCCCGCATTTGGTACAGCGCAGTAACCGGCAAAATCGCGCCGAAGGATGTCGCTGCCGACTGGGCAATGGAGCGCCTGCCGGCCCAGTATCAGCCCGTCATACTTGAAGCTAGACAGGCTTATCTTGGACAAGAAGAAGATCGCTTGGCCTCGCGCGCAGATCAGTTGGAAGAATTTGTCCACTACGTGAAAGGCGAGATCACCAAGGTAGTCGGCAAATAATGTCTAACAATTCGTTCAAGCCGACGCCATGGTGACGGTGTTCGGCATTCTGAATCTCACCGAGGACTCCTTCTTCGATGAGAGCCGGCGGCTAGACCCCGCCGGCGCTGTCACCGCGGCGATCGAAATGCTGCGAGTCGGATCAGACGTCGTGGATGTCGGACCGGCCGCCAGCCATCCGGACGCGAGGCCTGTATCGCCGGCCGATGAGATCAGACGTATTGCGCCGCTCTTAGACGCCCTGTCCGATCAGATGCACCGTGTTTCAATCGACAGCTTCCAACCGGAAACCCAGCGCTATGCGCTCAAGCGCGGCGTGGGCTACCTGAACGATATCCAAGGATTTCCTGACCCTGCGCTCTATCCCGATATTGCTGAGGCGGACTGCAGGCTGGTGGTTATGCACTCAGCGCAGCGGGATGGCATCGCCACCCGCACCGGTCACCTTCGACCCGAAGACGCGCTCGACGAGATTGTGCGGTTCTTCGAGGCGCGGGTTTCCGCCTTGCGACGGAGCGGGGTCGCTGCCGACCGGCTCATCCTCGATCCGGGGATGGGATTTTTCTTGAGCCCCGCACCGGAAACATCGCTGCACGTGCTGTCGAACCTTCAAAAGCTGAAGTCGGCGTTGGGGCTTCCGCTATTGGTCTCGGTGTCGCGGAAATCCTTCTTGGGCGCCACCGTTGGCCTTCCTGTAAAGGATCTGGGTCCAGCGAGCCTTGCGGCGGAACTTCACGCGATCGGCAATGGCGCTGACTACGTCCGCACCCACGCGCCTGGAGATCTGCGAAGCGCAATCACCTTCTCGGAAACCCTCGCGAAATTTCGCAGTCGCGACGCCAGAGACCGAGGGTTAGATCATGCCTAGCATTCACCTTCCGGCCGCCCGCTAGCGGACCCTGGTCAGGTTCCGCGAAGGTGGGCGCAGACATGCTGGGCTCGTCAGGATCAAACTGCACTATGAGGCGGCGGTTCATACCGCGCCAGGGGAGCGAATGGACAGCGAGGAGCCTCCGAACGTTCGGGTCGCCTGCTCGGGTGATATCGACGAGGTTGTGCGGCTGATGCACGACGCTGCGGCGTGGATGTCCGCCAAGGGAACGCCCGCCTGGGACGTCGCGCGGATCGACCGGACATTCGCGGAGACCTTCGTCCTGAGATCCGAGCTCCTAGTCGCGAGTTGCAGCGACGGCATCGTCGGCTGTTGCACCTTGTCGGCCGAGGATCCCGAGTTCTGGCCCGACGCCCTCAAGGGGGAGGCCGCATATCTGCACAAGCTCGCGGTGCGACGGACACATGCGGGCCGGGGTGTCAGCTCCGCGCTGATCGAGGCTTGCCGCCATGCCGCGCGAACGCAGGGGTGCGCCAAGCTGCGGCTCGACTGCCACCCGAACCTGCGTGGCCTATACGAGCGGCTCGGATTCACCCACGTCGACACTTTCAATCCCGGCTGGGATCCAACCTTCATCGCAGAACGCCTAGAACTCGAAATCTAACGTCCGTTCGGGCATCGAGGTCCATGTCGGGGTGGGACGGGCCCGTGGCTTCAAGATCACTTGCAGTCCGACCGCGATGTCTTGGTTGCGCGAGAGGTTGTCGACAGGCCATGCTGAGTGTGCGATGGTTGATCGCTTCCTCGCCGCTCTCCACGGCGACGATGGCCGCCGCCATCAGCAAGTGCGCCAGTTCCCCTATGGTGCCCTCGCTGCGTGTGAGCAGGTAGCGAGCCATGTCCAGCGTGGCAATTGGGGAAGGCCGGCGCAGCGGGAGCGAAGCGGCGAAGCTGGCCAGCAGTGAGCAGCAATCGTCGTTGGCCTCCCATACCGGCAGCATCATCGGCTCGAAGCGATTTTCCAACTGGTCATCGGAGCGGATGGCTAGGTAGGCGTCGCGCGTGCCTACCCCAACCAACGGGATGCGCAGTTCGTTGCCGAGGAAGCGCAGCAGGTTGAGGAATTCCCGGCGGTTGACGCTGTTGCCGGCCAGCACGTTGTGCAGCTCGTCGATCACCAGCATGCGCACGCCGACCTTGCGCAGCAGTGCCAGAGCCAGTTGCTCCATTTCCGGCAACCGTGGGCGTGGGCGCAGCGGCGCGCCCATCGCGGCGAGCAGCGCGACGTAGAAGCGGATCACGGACGGCTCGGACGGCATCTGCACGACCAACACCGGGATGTGCTCCTGGTCGGCGTCGGAGCTGGCCGGGTGGGTGCGGCGGAACTTCTCGACGATCATCGACTTGCCATTGTTGGTCGGGCCAACCAGCAGCAGGTTGGGCATGCGTTGCTTGTTTGGCCACGCATAAAGGGCTTCCAGCCGGTTCAGCGCCTCGACTGCGCGCGGATAGCCGATCCAGCGGTCGGCGCGAAGGCGCTGGATGCGCTCGTCCGCCGGAAGACGGGCCAAGCCCTGGGCCGCCGGCAGCAGGTGGGACAGGTCGATGATGGGATATTCGTCCACGGCTACCACTCCTCAATCTGGTCGAACGGTTTGGCGGGTGGCAAGTTGTCTGCCTGCGGGTCGGCAATATCCGTATCCGGCGGAACGGGCTTGTCCGGCCGAGCTGATGTCTTGAGGTGCTGGCGGCGATCCGCGTCACGCCGCGCCTTGCGTGTGGCCTTCTGCGCGCTGGTCACAATCTCACGCATCTGGCCGATCATGCGGAACAGCGCCGACTCATCCACCTGTTCGCGCCCTTGCTGCCGCAGTTTCGCCAGCGCCTGCCGTTGTTCCCAGAGGGTGACAGCCGGATGCGACAAGGTACGGTAGGGAATTTCCAGGTAATGCTGTCCCTCCGGTTCCAGGACCCAGATACGGCTGATGTCGCGCGGATCGCGCCGGATCAGAAAGGACGGCCAGCGTTCACGCCGCGCAATCCACGGCTTGAGCGCATCGGCGGGCACTGTTGCAAAGTTAGCGATGAGGCAGCCTTTTGTCTTATTCAAAGGCCTTACATTTCAAAAACTCTGCTTACC
>NZ_JAPDBZ010000221.1:0-3472 GCF_027705505.1 Aeromonas sp. QDB56 | reverse complement strand
CCAGCGGGGCTGACGCCCCGGCGAAATTCCCCTCCCACCTACGTCGGAGGGAGTCCCCTTTCGCATTTAAGATGGCAGCGCCAGCAGCAACCTGGGCCCCTCCCTCAACCTCAGCTACGAAGTGGATCTCTGGGGCAGACTGGCCGCGGCAAGGGATCAGGCGAGCTGGGAGGCACAAGCCAGCGAACAGGATCTGGCCGCCACCCGGTTGCTGCTCATCGGCAAGACCCTGGAGCAATACTGGCAACTGGCCTACCTCGGCTCGGCCATTACCCTTAGCACCCAGCAACTGGCCAATCTGGAGCGCATTGAACGCCTGACCCACGCCAAATACGAGGCGGGCGCCGTGACCCGACTCGATCTGGTACAGGCCAGCCAGCAGAAGGCGGGCAAGCAGGCGGAGCTCGCCACCCTCACCCAGCAACGGGCACAGGCGGGCAATGCTCTTCGCCTGCTGCTGGGCCGCAGCAGCGGGCCGCTCGCTGACGCTCCCGACGCCCTGATCATGGGCCCGATCCCGTCCCTGGCGGCCGGCATTCCCGCCGATGTGCTGGCCCGGCGGCCCGATGTGCGCGCCGCCGAACTCAGGCTGCGCAAGACCCTTGCGAGGGGAGACGAGATCCGCACCGGCTTTTATCCCACCCTGAGCCTGACCGGCGGTGCCAGCACCACCTCGGATACCCTGACCCAGGTGCTGCAAAATCCAGTCGGCACCCTGGGCGCCACGCTGGCGCTCCCTTTCCTCGAGTACAACAAGACCCGGCTCTCCATCGCCAGCGCCAACATCGACTACCAGATTGCCGAAACCGAGTTTCGCAAGCAGCTCTATACCGCGCTGCTGGAAGTGGAGGATGGCCTGGCCGCCCGTCAGCAAGGGGATCAGCGGCTGCGCTATCTGGAGCAGCAGAGGGCCTATGCCCGGGAGGCCGAAAGGCTCGCAAGCGCCGGTTTCCTGGCCGGAGCCACCGGGGTGCAACCCTGGCTGGATGAGCAGAACCGCCTGTGGGATGCCGAGCTCGCTCTGCTGGCACAGCAGCAGGCCCAGCTCAACAACATGGCAGGCATCTATCGGGCGCTGGGGGGAAGCGATCGAACCTGACCCAGGCAGAGAGTGTGGAATCGCGATGGACGTCCCGAGGAGGTCAATCGCGACCCATTCTGCCCACAAACCAATTGATAATAGTTTTCATTTCATCAAGAATGGGCGCCATCATCAGCCAGGAGTATGCCCATGTCTCAACCCGCCCCGGCCAATCGCCCCCGCCTGCTCACCGTCAAGCATGTTCAGGATGTGAGCCCACACCTGCGCCGAATCTGCCTGACCAGCCCCGAGCTTGTGGACTACCCCTTCAGCTGTGGCGGTGCTCATGTCAAGATCATGCTGCCCCGACCGGGTCAGCGCGAGATAGTGTTGCCCACCCCCACCGACAAGGGGCCTCGCTGGCTCGATCCCGCCCAGAAACCCGTCATTCGCACCTTCACCATACGCGCGTTTCGCCGGGAGGCGCTGGAGCTCGACATCGACTTCGCCCTGCACGGCGAGGCCGGCCCCGCCAGTCGTTTCGCCCTGCACGCCAAACCGGGTGACAGGCTCGCCATCTCGGGCCCGGGCGGTCCCGACCCCATGCTGCAAACGGCCGAGCACTATTACATGGCGGGGGATCTCACCGCCCTGCCCGCCATCAGCGCCATGGTGGAGGTGATGCCGGCCCATGCCCTCGGCCATATCGCCCTGCTGGTCCCCCATCAGGACGACGTGCAGGATCTGTCGCTGCCGGCCGGCGTCGACCTGCGCTGGTTCGTGGGCAATCCGGAGCAGGCCGCGACCCTGGTGGCGCATTTCACCGCCCAGCCTATGGTCGCCGAGGGGAGCTATTTCTGGTTTGGCGGGGAAGAGAGCTTGGTCGTGCCGCTGCGCCGCCACGTCAGACGCGCCCTGGATGCCGAGCGCCAGCGGGTCTACGCAGTCCCCTACTGGCGCAGCGGCAAGGATGAAGACGCCTACCATCAGGACAGGCACGCCGTGATGGACAGCTGATCCCCTCTTTATCTTGTCACTGGCGGGCTTCTTCCCTCGGGGAAGCGGCCTGCTTTTGCTGCGGTTCCCCCGCCATCGTTCTCTCTCCCCCCATCTTCGCCTGGCGATTTCATTGCACTTGCATTTGAGACAAACACCAGGATAATGACAATCATTCTCAACAACTGCGATAAGCCGTGAATCTGTCTGCTCCCAACAGGATGCCGCATACGGGTTCCCCATCGCACACATGCACAGCAAGGTAACTCCAGATGGCAGTTTTGAATTCGGTCATGCGCGCCTTCGCCATAGAGGCGCTACCCACCCCTGCCGAGCTGCTGGCGCAGCACCCCTGTCCGGCCGACATGGCCCGGCACATCGACAACCAGCGCCATCAGGCACGCCGGATCCTGGCAGGTGAAGACGATCGCCTGCTGGTCGTGATTGGCCCCTGCTCCATCCATGATCCCGTCGCGGCCCTGGACTATGCCGGACGGCTGGCACGACTCGCCACCGCCTATGAAGACAGCCTTCAGATAGTCATACGAGCCTATTTTGAAAAGCCGCGCACCACGGTGGGCTGGAAGGGGCTGGTCTTCGATCCGCACCTGGACGGCAGCAACGACATCAATCGGGGATTGCATCTGGCACGCCAGGTGCTGCTCGACATCAATGGACTGGGGCTCGCCACCGCCACCGAATTCCTCGACACCACCAGCTTTCTCTATCTCGCCGATCTCGTCAGCTGGGGCGCCATCGGGGCACGCACCACGGAGTCTCAGGTCCACCGGCAATTGGCCTCCGCACTGCCCTGCCCCGTGGGATTCAAGAACGGTACGGACGGCAATATCCGGGTCGCCATCGATGCCATCCAGGCCAGTACCGCCTCCCATCTCTTCACCGCCCCCGGCAGCCAGGGCGGCATGGTAGTGATCAAGAGCGAAGGCAATCCCGACGGCCATATCATTCTGCGTGGCGGCACCCTGCCCAACTACCACCAGAGCGATGTGGCGGAGGCAGCAGACCGCCTCACCCGCCAGGGACTCCCCCCTCGCCTGATGGTGGATTGCAGCCATGGCAACAGCCAGAAGCTGCACACGAACCAGCTGAAGGTCGCCAAAGAGCTCTGTCGCCAGCTGAGCGAAGGGAGCCAAGCCATCGCCGCCGTCATGGTCGAGAGCTTCTTGCTGGGAGGAAACCAGAAACCGGCTCCTCTGGGTGAGCTGCAATACGGTCTGTCAGTGACCGATGCCTGCCTCTGCTGGGAAGAGAGTGAACACCTGCTTGCCATGCTGGCAGAGGCGGTCCAGGCCCGTCGCCGCACCCGGAGAAAATACACACACGCCGTTCAGTCTGAACTCGGACAACCCGTCATCTAGCCGACATTCCGCACCTGATTTAGGAATAAATTTGCCGATAGCGCTCACCCAATACCTCCAAAATGATCTGCTGGTC
>NZ_JAPDBZ010000220.1:0-3476 GCF_027705505.1 Aeromonas sp. QDB56 | reverse complement strand
TTACCCGCCCGCCGAGAACGAAGTTACCCAAGGTGCATCAAAGCCAAACCACAGAAGTATGCGACGAGAAAACCTAGGGAAGGTGCGAATAAGTATCCTATGTGCCAAAACTAAAAAATTTAGCCATTTAATATCAATAATTTAGAATGGTGTGTTTTTGTGCCAAGTGACTTGTTAGCACCTTCCCTAGTAAAAACAATGCCAGTCAGGCTTAACTGACTGGCATTAGGAATATATCCCGCTTTTTTCATGTCATCGCGACTCGGCGTTAGTCGCAGGCAACCTGCATCACCTTGATGGCCAGGCCACCGCGGGAGGTCTCGCGGTACTTGGAGTCCATGTCCTTGCCGGTGATGTACATGGTCTCGATCACCTTGTCCAGCGACACACGCGGCTTGGAGGTGCGACGCAGGGCCATGCGGGAGGCGTTGACCGCCTTCATGGCGGCGATGGCATTGCGCTCGATGCAGGGCACCTGTACCTGGCCGGCCACCGGGTCGCAGGTCAGACCCAGGTTGTGTTCCATGCCGATCTCGGCGGCTTCACAGACATGCTCGGGGCTGCCGCCCATCAGCTCGGTCAGGCCGGCGGCGGCCATGGAGCAGGAGACGCCCACTTCACCCTGGCAGCCCACTTCGGCGCCGGAGATGGATGCGTTCATCTTGTAGAGCATGCCGACGGCGGCAGCGGCCAGATAGAAGCGGGTGTACTCGTCGCGGCCCACCGGCTGGATGAACTTGTCGTAGTAGGCCAGCACGGCGGGGATGATGCCGGCGGCGCCGTTGGTCGGTGCGGTGACGACGCGGCCACCGGCGGCGTTCTCTTCACTCACCGCCAGGGCGAACATGTTGACCCAGTCCACGATGTTCATGGGATCGTTGGAGAGGTTCTCGTTGGTGGTCAGCTGGCGGTAGAGCGGGGCGGCGCGGCGCGGTACGCGCAGCGGGCCGGAGAGGACGCCCTCGGTGCGGCAGCCGCGCTCAATCCCTTCCCGCATGGTGGTCCAGATCTTGCCGAGCTTCTTGTAGATCTCTTCCGGGGTGTTGAAGCACTTCTCGTTTTCCATCATCAGGGCGGAGATGGAGAGACCACTCTGGCTGCAGTGGGCGATGAGCTCGGCGGCACTCTTGAAGGGATAGCTGACGGACATGTCGCCGCTGTCACCCTTGCCAAAGTTCTCTTCGTCGACGATGAAGCCACCGCCGATGGAGTAGTAGGTCTTGCTGTAGACGGCGTCATCTTCGATGAAGGCGGTCAGCCTCATGCCGTTTTCGTGCAGGGGCAGGGCCTCGTCATGGAAGATCATGGCGCCCTTGGGGAAGCTGACGGTGTGGCAGTGCAGGCCGATGGGCAGACGACCGGTCTGCTCCACGCGGGAGATGAATTCGGGGATGGCGTCGATGTCGACGTTCTCCGGCAGGTTGCCCGCCAGACCCATGATGATGGCGGTATCCGTGTGGTGGCCTTTGCCGGTCCAGGAGAGTGAGCCATAGACATCGACCTGGATCCGGGTGATGTCACGGATCTTGCCGCCAGCACGCAGTTCATCCACGAACTGTTTGGCTGCCTTCATGGGGCCGACAGTGTGGGAAGAGGAGGGGCCAACACCGATTTTGAAGATATCAAAAACGCTGATCATGTAACAATTACCTCAGGGTAGAAGGGGGCGCCATGCCCACTCGCAGAAAAGGGATCCATGGGACGGGTCTGTCGTCACAAAGGCCAGGGAACCGGATAACCACAGTGTAACGGTTCAATGCCTAAAAAAAGTTGAAACAGATCTATTTTTGTTGAATTCGTGGCGCGAGTATAAAATTTATTTTGATGGTTATCCATTTTGTTAAGCGCCAGACAAACGTTTTGCAAAAAAATACCCGGCGATGCCGGGTATTCGAGTGCCATATGCGGCTTTATCACAGAGGCTTAACACTCGGTGATGTTGACGGCAAGGCCGCCCCGGGCGGTCTCCTTGTACTTGGTCTTCATGTCGTTGCCGGTTTCCCACATGGTTCTGATCACCTTGTCCAGCGACACCTTGTGCTCGCCGGTGCCGCGCAGGGCGAGGCGGGCGGCATTGATCGCCTTGACCGCGCCCATGGCGTTGCGCTCGATGCAGGGCACCTGCACCAGGCCACCGACGGGATCGCAGGTCAGCCCGAGATTGTGCTCCATGCCGATCTCGGCGGCGTTCTCGACAATGGCGGGGCTGGCGCCCAGCAGCTCGGCCAGGGCACCAGCGGCCATGGAGCAGGCCACGCCGACCTCGCCCTGACAGCCCACCTCGGCCCCCGAGAGGGAGGCATTCTTCTTGTAGAGGATGCCGATGGCGGCGGCGGTGAGGAAGTACTGCATCAGCAGCTCGTCATCCACCTTGCGCACGAAGCGATCGTAATAGTGCAACACCGCGGGGATGATGCCGGCGGCACCGTTGGTCGGCGCCGTCACCACCCGGCCCCCGGCGGCGTTCTCCTCGTTGACGGCCAGCGCAAAGAGATCCACCCACTCCATCACCATCAGCGGATCCTTGTTGAAATTGGTCTCGCCACAGAGCTGGCGATAGAGGGCGGGAGCCCGGCGCTTGACCTTGAGACCGCCTGGCAGCACCCCCTCGCTCTTGCAGCCACGCTCCACACACCCCTGCATCGCCTGCCAGATCTTGCGAAGCCCGGCCTTGATCTCCGCTTCCGAGCGAAACACCTTCTCGTTGGCCAGCATCAGTCCCGAGATGGAGAGGCCGCTCTCCTGGCACTGGGCCAGCAGCTCGGCGCCGCTCTCGAAGGGATAGGGGATGGGGTGGGCGGCATCGAAGCGGGCCGCCTCTTCCCGGGCGTTGGCGAAGTGACTCTCCTCGATGATGAAACCGCCCCCGATGGAGTAGTAGGTCTGCTCGAACACAAGGGTGTCACCCTCATAGGCGCGCAGTGTCATGCCGTTGGAGTGGGCGGGAAGGGTTTTGCGCCGGTTGAAGAGGATGGCGCCGATGCGGGGAAATTCGCTGGGTTGCTCGCCGCCCAGGCAGAGGGTCTGGGTCTGCTCTACCTGGGCGAGGAAGGCGGGAATGGCCTCAATGTCCACGGATTCGGGTTCAAATCCGGCCAATCCCAGGATGATGGCCTTGCCGGTGCCGTGCCCCTTGCCGGTCTGGCCCAGTGAGCCGTAGCACTCGACGACGACGCGTCCGGTACGGGAGAGGAGTGCGTTCGCTTTGAGGGTCTGGATGAAGGCGCAGGCGGCCCGCATCGGTCCCACGGTATGGGAGGAGGAGGGGCCTATCCCGATGGAAAACATGTCGAAGACACTGATCATGACGTACTCCAATTATGGATTTCGTCTAAACATTGTAAATTTTTTGTAGTCGTTGAAAAGGGGGGAGATAGCGGGGTGTGATGGCGGTAGGGAATTGACATCCTCCCCCACCTTAGCGCTTCGCGTCACAGGAGGGGGATTCCCATTACTGGGTGATAGCTGCTCGCGCA
>NZ_JAPDBZ010000219.1:0-3479 GCF_027705505.1 Aeromonas sp. QDB56 | reverse complement strand
TTGGATCGGACATACTGAGTACAGTGAAACCAGAATAGAGCAATTAGATCACATCTTTAATCTGATTGGTATAAAAACGTTTTATTTTCAAAGGCGTCGTGTTATACGGATGGTGAAAACCATAAAACCAAGGAGGGAGCCATGGACATGTTCAACTTCGATTTTGACGAGGTCGTTGAGCTGGGTTCACGTAGCCGCGGGACAACGGGAAAAAAACGCAAATGGCGTGAGATTGAGGCGCTTAA
The DNA here is from genome assembly GCF_027705505.1 of Aeromonas sp. QDB56. Lineage (NCBI taxonomy): Bacteria > Pseudomonadati > Pseudomonadota > Gammaproteobacteria > Aeromonadales > Aeromonadaceae > Aeromonas > Aeromonas sp. QDB56. Next base: position 3,234 of record NZ_JAPDBZ010000219.1, on the reverse strand, counting down.
AGACAAGCACCGCCTGCAAAAGGAGCTGCAGGCCATCGACATCGCCTATGAAGGATCGGACGACCTGGAGCTCTGATACGCCCACATCGCCCATGTTTCACTCCAGCGAGTGGAGCCATAAAAACAGCGCCCCGGATTGACCGGGGCGCTGTTTTTATGGGTGAACCTCCTGTCAGGCTGCAGGCAGCGAGAGCTGTTTGGCCAGCGCCTGGAAGTGCTGGCTCACCTCCGCCCCGAACAGGGGATCATTGATGGCCCGGTTCTGCCAGAGCTGTTCGAGATGACGCCAGTCATCCTCGGTCAGGGAGTCGCGCAGATGGGGGAAGATGACCCCTTCCTCATAGTTCATGTGCGCCTCCTGCTGCTCGATGAACTGCTCCAGACGGGCCACGAACTGATCCAGCGGGATGACCGCGTCCATCAGGATCATCTCCACCATCTCCTTGAGCTCGGTCCCTGCATCCAGCAGACGGGCGTGCTCCTCGTGCAGCCGGTTGGCCACCTCCCCCTCCACCACCCTGTATTTCAGGTAGTAGTCATAAATCATGTCTTCCTTCGGGTGGTGATACTTGTCGGATACCTCGCGCAGATAATCCACCACATCCCGCAGCAGGAAGTAGCTCACCGGCTGCTCATTGCGAATGGCCGCCAGCTTTTGCTTGAGCAGCGTCAGCAACCGGGTGATGTTGAGGTGGTCCTTATGCAGACTGGATAACATGGGCACTCCTTGCACTGAAATGAGAAAACGTCTGTCTCGAGTATACGGTCATTTATTGCCTGAACTTTGCACTCAATCAAGTCGTATGCAGACAGCGGCTGCACCAGCCTCTCACCACAGGAGGCACAGGGGAGACCATTTCCCCTGTGCATGCACGGCGTCAGGCCGCTGGATCGGCGCAGACCGAGAGCCAGTCGATGGGACTGCGTCCTTGCTGGACCAGCAGGCGATTGGCCTCGGAGAAGTGGCCGCAACCGATGAAACCGCGATGGGCAGAGAGCGGGCTGGGATGGGGGGCGCTCAGCACATGGTGGCGCGACCGGTCGATGAAGCGCCCTTTCTTCTGGGCATGAGCGCCCCACAGCAGGAAGACAACTCCCTGGCAATGGGCATTGATCCGCTCGATGACCCGATCGGTAAAGGTCTCCCACCCCAGGTGGGCGTGAGAGTGCGCCATGCCCGCCTGTACCGTCAGCACCGTATTGAGCAGCAGCACTCCCTGTCTGGCCCAGGATTCCAGGAATCCGTGATGGGGTGTGACAAAACCCGGCAGATCCCGCTGCATCTCCTTGTAGATGTTGACGAGGGACGGCGGCGTGCGCACTCCGGGCAAGACGGAGAAGCAGAGGCCGTGCGCCTGGTCCGGGCCGTGATAGGGATCCTGCCCCAGGATCACCACCTTGACGTCATCCAGCTCGGTCAGTTTGAAGGCATTGAATACCTCGGTCGCCGGGGGATAGATCACCTTGCCCGCCTCCCGCTCGGCCCTGACGGTGGCCAGGGTGTCCATGAAATACGCCTGCTCTTTCTCCGAACCAATCACATCTTTCCAGGTCAGCACACCCGTCTCCTCTCGTTGCGAATCCACTCCTTCCATCCTGGCTGGCATGCCAGCCTCTCCCTCTCCCCACTCCCCGCCTTCTGTCCAGCTTGGCACCGCTATCTCCTCGGTCAATAGAGCAAGGGGCTCAGGATAGGGTCCTCGCCCCCAAGACGCAACCGCATGGAGGTCAGGCTCAGCCTTGCCAGCCTGGGAAGTGGCGGCGGCGTTCACGGGCAATGACCGGTACTGCGTCGACACAGGAATAACAGGACGTCCTTCGGACAAGCCTCATGGGCAGGCCGATTTTCTCTGACGCCAGAAATAAACCCTAAAGGTGTAGTTAAATTACTAGATAATAATAATAAAAAATGCATAATTCATATATCTTACAAAAACAGAAAAATGATCTGTTTTTGATTCAACTCAATGATTTAATCCCTTTCAATGCACGCAAAATGGGGTTTTATTGATTTGGATCAATTTTCGTAATATTACCGTCGTGGTATATATGGCCCCAACGAAGTAAAGGTGTAAGGCAAGGCCCCGTTAAATCATTCCTTCCAAGAGGTGGTTTAAAAACATCAGGGTAATGTGCTTACCGTTGAATCCGCTTTCCTATGAGGAGTCATACCATGATCAAGGGCATCCAAATCACCCAGTCCGCCAACGCCGCTCTGCTGAACTCTTTCTGGCTGCTGGACGAAGAGAAACAACAGGCTCGCTGCATCTGCGCCAAGGGCGACAGCTTTGCCGCCGATCAGGAAGTCAGCCTCTCCGACCTGGGTCAATTCGAATACCGTGAACTGCCGGTTCAGCAAGAGCCTGTGGTCGAAGGGGGTCAGCACCTGAACGTCAACGTACTGCGCCGCGAAACCCTGGAAGACGCCATCGCCAACCCGGAAAAATACCCGCAGCTGACCATCCGCGTCTCCGGTTACGCCGTGCGTTTCAACGCCCTGACCCCGGAGCAGCAGCGTGACGTGGTCACCCGCACCTTCACCCAGAGCCTGTAAGGCGCCCTGCGTAAAGAGATAAAAAACGGCCCCCTCGGGCCGTTTTTTCATGGGTGATGATCGCCGCCGGAACCTGGGTCAGCTTCGCAGGTCCACCGGCCTTGCCACCACGGGTTTCGCCAGGGCGTCCTGCATGGTGGCCTCGTCGAGCTGATCGCAGTAACGAGCTACCACCAGGGTCGCCACCCCGTTGCCGATGAGGTTGGTCAGGGCGCGCGCCTCCGACATGAAGCGATCAATCCCGAGGATCAGCGCCAGCCCGGCCAGCGGCAGATGCCCTACCGCCGAGATGGTGGCTGCCAGCACGATGAAGCCACTCCCCGTGACTCCGGCCGCCCCCTTGGAGGAGATAAGCAGCACCACCAGCAGGGTGAGCTGATGGAACAGGTCCAGCGGGGTGTTGGTCGCCTGGGCGATGAAGACGGCGGCCATGGTCAGATAGATGGAGGTGCCGTCCAGGTTGAATGAGTAACCGGTCGGGATCACCAGACCCACCACTGACTTTTTGCAGCCCAGCGCCTCCATTTTCATCAGCATGCGCGGCAATACGGATTCCGATGAGGATGTTCCGAGCACGATCAACAGCTCTTCCCGGATATAGGCAATCCTGATTACCCATGATTAGCAGTCAGTTACCACGAACTATACTGATCTTACGTACAGTTATCGAGGTGCGAGAT
>NZ_JAPDBZ010000218.1:0-3514 GCF_027705505.1 Aeromonas sp. QDB56 | reverse complement strand
CGATGTGGAGCGGGTGATGTCACTTTGTAGCCGAGATTGGATAAAACTGACCTAATGTTTAATCCGATTGGTATAATCAGTCAAAAAAGTGCTTATCTGAACAGCATTGCTGTCACAGCAGGCCCTTTTTCATTGGGGCTGATGACCCGGCACGTTCACGCTGGCCAGCTGCTCGGGCAGGCGGCTCGCCAACCAGTCGATGGCGAGCCGGGTCTTGAGGGGCAGATGCGGACCACGGGGCCAGAGGGCGTTGATGGGATAGCGCCGACCCGGCAATCGGGCCAGCAGCTCGCGCAGCTCGCCCCGCTCAAGGTGAGGCCGCGCCAGCCAGGTCGGCAGCCAGGCGAGACCAAAGCCCGCGATGGCTGCCTGGGTGATGGCGTTGAGATCGTCCATCTGCAACCGCCCTCTGGGCTGGACTTCGCGCCATGCCTCGGCCTCCTGCCACCACCACGACAGCACCCGCCCCTGGCGCAGATAGGCAATGCACTCATGATCCGGTAGCTCAGCCAGGGTCACAGGTTCCCCCCGCTCGGCCAGATAGGCGGGCGAGGCGCAAAGCGTCATGCCGTGCTCCCCGAGCCTGCGCGCCGCCAGATCCAGGCTGTCCGGCGGCTCTGCGTTGCGGATCACCAGATCCATCCCCTCCTCCACCAGATCCACCTTGCGATCGCTGAACGACAGCTCCAGGGCCAGCCCGGGATGCGCCTTCGCCAGCGCCAGCAAAATGGGGGCCACGCACTGCTGGCCGAACAGGACCGGCATGGAGACCTTCAATCTGCCGTTGAGGGTAAGCTTGTTGGTGGCCAGCGCCGCTTCCCCAAGACGTACCTCCTCCAGCGCCCGCAGGCAGTGGCGATAGAAGAGCGCCCCCTCCTCGGTCAGGCTCTGGCTGCGGGTGGTGCGATGAAACAGTTGCACGCCGAGACGCAGCTCCAGCCGCGCCACCCCCTTGCCCACCGCCGAGCGGGTGAGGTGAAGCCGCTCCGCCGCCTGGGCGAAGCTGCCCGCCTCCACCACGGTGGCGAAGAGATCGATGCCATTGAGCGTGTTTGCCATCTATTGCATACCTTTTGGAACCAATATGGCGAAATACTATCAGCACTGCGGAAAAAAATGACTGGTAAGCTCCCTTCATTCTTCACACGTTTCAGATGGAGTTTCCCTCATGAGCCAGATCCTGCTGCTGCAATCCAGCCTCAACGGCCCCGTATCCCGCACCAACCAGTTGATGGAGCGCTTCCTGCAAACACGCCGGGAGCAGGGCCATCAGGACCAGGTGGTGGTGCGTGACCTGACCGCCCTCGACTTGCCCGTCCTCGACAGCCCGTTGTTTCACGCCCTGCGCGGGGCTGAACCGGCCAATGAGGCCATCCGGCAGGCGGTGGCGCTGTCGGATCGGCTGATTGCCGAACTCAAGGCCGCCGACCTGCTGCTGATCGGCGCCCCCATGTACAACCTCAATGTACCGACACCCCTCAAGAACTGGTTCGATCTGGTGGCACGGGCCGGGGTGACTTTCCGTTACACCGACACCTACCCCATGGGGCTGGTGGAGGGGGTCAACGCCCTGGTGTTCAGCAGCCGCGGCGGCGTGCATCAGGGACAGACGACAGATGCGGTCACCCCCTACCTCGAGTCCGTGCTCGGCCTGATGGGCATCCCGGTGGACTTCGTCTACGCAGAGGGGATGGATCTGCACCCCCACGGGGCGGAACAGGGAATGCGCGAAGCCCATGCTCGGATCGCTGGCCTCGGCAGGTAGGGCCATCACCCGATCTTGCCCCTTCCAACCGGCCGCCTGCTGCGCGGGACATTCCAAGTAAAAAAGCCCCGCAAGGGGCTTTTCTATGACTGCGGCAGTGGCGGCTGAGGGGGACTAGGCTTGTCTGGCATCGGGGCCTGCGGGCATGTCCCGCCAGAGCGCCAGAATGAGCAGCGCCAGCAGGGCAAAGGGCGGCACCAGGCAGAGCAGCACGCACAGGAAGGTGACAAGCCCCGGGTGGCGGCTCTTGCGCCGGGCCAGTCGCCAGGCCACCACGCCGACGACGATCATCAGCAGCAGCATGAAGAGAACAAACAGGTTGGAGTTGATGGTCATGAAAGCTCCTTTTTCATGGCAAAAGGCACACTCTAGCGCCGTTGCGGTCCCGGGCAACTCCCTATCTGGTGGTGCCTTCCTGGTCGATAGGCATTTTCTATTTCGCCAATAGATGAGAATGGTTTTCATTTGATGGGGTTCTGGGTGATACTGCCTTCATCGCCAGAGGAGACACCACCATGAAAAAGACCATCAGCTTCGCCATCCTGCACTTTTGTGTCGCCTTCACCGTGGCTTACCTGCTGACCGGCGAACTGCTCACCGCCAGCCTGATCGCCCTCATCGAGCCCGCCGTGAACACGGTCGCCTTCTACTTCCACGACCTTGGCTGGCACAAGCTCAAGCCCCACCACAGCCTGCAGGCCAAGACTAGCAGCTTCGCCCTGGTCCACTTCTCGGTGGCCTTCGGTGTCGCCTACCTGCTGAGTGGTGAGCTGCTCACCGGCGGCGTGATGGCACTGATCGAACCTGCCATCAACACCGTCGTCTTCTTCTTCCACGAGCGGCTGTGGCGCAGCCGCCAGACCTTGGCGCTGGCCGGTGTCTGATTGCCATGCAGGGCCGCCCGGCACCCAAAAACACGGGGTGCACCTGCCTACTTCGGGTGTAAAGTGTGCTCTGATCACGGGGCATCACGCCCCCTGTTGGAGCCCTGTCGATGAACAAGATTTTGCTTGGAACCCTGCTGTTTTCCCCTCTGCTGGCCGCGGCGGCCACCCCGTCCTTCGAGTGCGCCAAGACGAAAGGCGCCGCCGAAACCCTTATCTGCAAGGATGCCGGACTGGCTGCGCTGGATAACGAGCTGTCAGCCCTCTATCCCAAGGCGATTGCCGGGTTCTCCCCCGAGCAGCAGAAGAGCGAGCGTGCCATCCAGCGCGGCTGGATCAAGGGGCGCAACGACTGCTGGAAGGCGGGCGATCTGCGCCAGTGCGTGGAAGAGAGCTACCAGTTGCGGATCACCGAGTTGCAGATAAAAGGGGCCAGCTGAGAGTACCGACGCCGGTCGATTACCAGTGCGGCAAGAGCGTCACCCTCTCCACCTACTTCTACAACGAGGCCAAGCGGCCCGCCGCCATGATCAACCTGAGCGAGGGTAACAACCAGCAGCAGGTGCTCGCCTATGAGACCCCCAGCGCCAGCGGCGCCCGGTACGAGGGGCAAAACCTCACCCTCTGGACCAAGGGGAGCGACGCCAGGCTGGAGCGCTACGGTCAGCCCACCCTCAACTGCAACGAGATCCCGGGCAACTGATCCCCCGCCAGGCCAGAGGCCGGGCAACCACTCCCGAACAGGCAGCAAGTGGGTCACCAGTTGGTGGCCGCTCGCCCCCTTTTACCTATGGAAAGTGCGAACAAGTATCCCAAGAACAAAAAATGAAAATTTTAGTCATTTAATATCAATGGGTTACCAGTA
>NZ_JAPDBZ010000217.1:0-4001 GCF_027705505.1 Aeromonas sp. QDB56 | reverse complement strand
AGCAGCGAAAATCGATACAGAACAGGACCTTAGAAGGAATTTCAAATGAAGTGTTTTCTTAAGGTCCTGTATATGAGATAAGTCTAATTTATTGGTCATTTCCTGTTGAGTGGAGTCTTGCAGATGAAACGGATCCTGATTGTGGGTGGTGTGGCCGGGGGGGCGTCCGCCGCCGCCCGTGCCCGCCGTTTGAGCGAAGAGGCGGAGATCGTGATGTTCGAGCGGGGCGAGTTCGTGAGCTTCGCCAACTGCGGTCTGCCTTATCACATCGGGGGGGATATCCCGGATCGGGATGCCCTGCTGCTGCAGACACCGCAAAGCTTCAAGCGCCGTTTCAACGTGGATGTGCGGGTGTTTCACGACGTCATCGAGATAGACAGGGCCGGCAAGAGCCTGCTGGTGCGCAACCGGCTCACCGGCGAAGAGCGGCGCGAAGCCTACGACGTGCTGCTGCTGAGCCCGGGCGCTGCCCCCATCCGGCCTCCCTTCCCCGGCATCGAGAGCCCGGGGGTACACACCCTGCGGAGCATTCCCGACATGGATCGCATCCTGGCGGCGCTGGCGCACGACAAGCCCCGCCACGTCACCGTGGTGGGGGGCGGTTTCATCGGGCTGGAGATGATGGAGGCGCTGCACCAGCGCAAGCTGGATGTCACCCTGCTTGAGCTCTCCGATCAGGTGATGGCGCCGGTGGATAAAGAGATGGCCAACCTGCTCCATGCCCGTATCCGGGAGGAGGGCATCGATCTGCGCCTGCGCACCGGCCTCGCTGCCATCGAGAGCCTGGAGGTGCCTGCCGAGAAGACCGCCGCCGTGGCGACCGCCCAACGGGGTGGACTGCGCCTGACCCTGAGCGACGGCTCTCATCTCGACACCGGCCTGTTGATCCTCGCCATCGGCGTCAAGCCCGAGACCCTGCTCGCCGCCAAGGCGGGGCTGGTGCTGGGACCGCGGGGCGGCATCAAAGTGGATGCCGGGATGCGTACCTCGGATCCCTTCATCTTCGCGGTGGGGGACGCGGTGGAGGAGACCGACTTCGTCACCGGCGAGTCCGTGCTGATCCCGCTGGCGGGCCCCGCCAACCGCCAGGGACGCATTGCAGCCGACAACATGCTGGGGCGAAGCGAAACCTACAAGAAGACGCAAGGGACCGCCATCTGCAAGCTGTTCGATCTGGCGGTGGCCAGCACCGGCCTCAATGAGAAGCGGCTGGTGCAGTTGGGATTGCCGTTCGAGAAGGTCTATGTCCACCCGGGCAGCCACGCCGGCTATTATCCCGGCGCCCACCCGGTCAGCCTCAAGCTGCTGTTTGCCCCCGATGGCAAGATTTACGGCGCCCAGGCCATCGGCAAGGATGGCATCGACAAGCGCATCGACGTGCTGGCGGTGGCCCAGCGCGCCGGTCTCACCGTGTTTGATCTGCAGGATCTGGAGCTCACCTATGCGCCGCCCTTTGGCTCGGCCAAGGATGTGATCAACATGGCCGGGTTCGTGGCGAGCAACCACCTGAAGGGGGACACCCTGCTCTGCCACGCAGCCGAGGTGCAGGCTCGCCACCCCCATCAGCAGGTGGTGGATGTGCGAAACGGCCCCGAACTTGACAAGCTGGGGCGCATTCCGGGGGCGCTGCACATTCCTCTGGACGAGCTGCGCAGCCGTCTTGATGAGTTGCCCAAGGATAAAGAGCTGCTCATCAGCTGCCAGGTGGGACTGCGGGGTCACGTGGCCTGCCGCCTGCTGAGCCAGCACGGTTTTCGGGTCAAGAACCTCTGCGGCGGTTTCAAGACCTGGCAGACGGTGATCGCCGAGTAGATCCTCCAGGCTGAAATGGCCCGATTGATCACTCTGTAAGCAAACGGGCCACTCCAGTGAGTGGCCCGTTTCTTCATCAGGGGCCGATGCCGCCCGACATGGCAGTTGGTGTTCCCGGGAGTGACGCTTTATTCTATTGGCTCCTGCGCTGCGGCGATCCAACCCGGGATGAACACCATGCACCTCTCTCTCCTGCCCCGTGACTCGTCTTCCCCGTGTGGCCTGGCTGGCGGCGCTGCTGCTGGCTGGTTGCGGCCCCGACAAGCCTGTCAGCCAGGAGCCGAGGACTGACCCGATGGCCCGGCAGGAGGCGGGGGCGCCCGCCTCCGTGGTGCAGGCCAATGCCCGCCAGTATCGGGATGCCCCGGCGCTGGCGTTGGTCTTCTCCGGCCCATTGGCGCCCAAGGCAAACTGGCAGAGCTGGCTTTCTGTGAGTGAAGGGGGCAAGCAGGTGCAGGGGGAGTGGATCCTCGCCGACGATGGCCGCACCCTCTATTTCCCGAACGTGCAACCCGACAAACGCTACGAGGTGAGCCTCAAGGCTGGGCTGGGCCCATCCCCCCAGCGCTGGACCCTCAAGACCCGGCCGCTGGAGGCGGGGGCCTCCTTTACCGCGAGCGGCATGGTATTGCCGCTGCGCGACGAGCTGCGCCTGCCCATCAGCGCGGTCAATGTGGACGAGGTCAATATCGACTTCTTCCGGGTCGATGCGGAGTATCTGCCCCGTTTCCTGGCCGAGTATCGCCCCGGTGCCGGCATGGGCAACTGGGAGCTTGAGCAGATCACCAAGCGGGCCAAGCGGGTGTTCAGCGGCCGCTATGCGCTGGAGCTCGATGCCAACCGGCGCGAGACCCGCCTCATCAATGTGAAGGAGCCGCAGCTGGCGGAGGCCGGCGTCTACTTTGCGGTGATGTCGCCCCTTGGCAACTACGACTGGCGCAAGGAGACCACCTACTTTGCGGTGAGCGACATGGGGCTCAGTGCCCGCCGTTACCGCGATGAGCTGGAGGTGTTCGTCAGCTCCCTGGCCCGCGCCGACCCCCTCAAGGATGTGCAGCTCTCCCTGCTCGACCAGAAGGGCAACCGGCTGCAGGTGCAAACCACCGACCCCCAAGGTCATCGCCGCTTCGATCAGGTGCAGGGGGCTCGCCTGCTGCTGGCCGAGCAGGGCAACCACCTGGCGGTGCTGCGCCTCGATGGCGCGGCCCTCGATCTCTCCACCTTCGATCTCGGCACCCAGCCCTGGCAGGCCCAACAGCTCTATCTGTTCAGCGGGCGCGATCTCTATCGCCCCGGCGAGCGGCTCGACAGCGAGATCCTGCTCAAGGGGCAGGATGGCCAGCTGCTGCCGGGCATGGCGGTGGAGCTGGAGGTGAAACAGCCGGACGGCCAACTGCTCGAACAAAAGCGCCTGCTGCCGGACAATTTGGGCGCGGCCCACTACGGCCTGCATCTGCCGGATGATGCGCCGCTCGGGCGCTGGACCATCAACCTCAAGACTGCCGCCGGTAGCCGCTTCGAGTGGCCTTTTCTGGTGGAGGAGTTTCTGCCGGAGCGGCTGAAACTGCAGCTTGGCAAGGGGCCGGATGGGGAAGTGACGAGTCTGGACGCCGCCCTCACTCTGCCGCTGCAAGGGGACTATCTCTACGGCGCACCTGCGAGTGCCACCAAGGCGAAGGCGGAGGTGAAGTTAAGCCGCGCCACCATGCCCTTTACCCAGTGGCAGGAGTTCACGCTGGGTGACGTGCTGCTCGCCGAGCAGGCCAGGGATCTTGAGCCGCGGAGTCTCACCCTGGATGCGCAGGGGCAGGGGACTTTTTCGTTAGCTGATGAGCTCGACGGGGTGCGCGCCCTCGGGCCGCTGGAGGTGGCTTATCGGGTGTCGCTCTCCGAACCCGGTGGCCGCGCCGTCAACCGCAGCCGTACCCAGTATGGCTGGCCCGCGGGCAGCCAGTGGCCTGCGCTCAAGGCCGACTTCGTGGCGGAGCGGGTGGAAGGGGGCAAGCCGCTCCCCTTCCAGATCCTCAACCTCGATGCGCAAGGCCAGCCGGTGGCGGGGGCGGTGAAGGTGCGCCTCATCAACGAGTACCGCGACTACTACTGGCACTACGCCGTTGACATCCTCCCCCACCTTAGCGCTTCGCGTCACAGGAGGGGGATCCCCATTACTGGGTGATAGCTGCTCGCGC
>NZ_JAPDBZ010000216.1:0-4020 GCF_027705505.1 Aeromonas sp. QDB56 | reverse complement strand
AATGTGGCGTTGGAGCCGATTTCAAAAAAAGTGGCGCAATACCGTTAGGGCAAGTACGTCGATTTAACGGCGCTTACGAAGCAAAGGCCAAGCCGCGTCAACGTGGCTTCTCCGCCTCACTGCTGCGCGAGCGCATCGAACTCACCCTCAGCGATGAGCAGAAAGCCGGGGCCAGCAAGGTGTTCTTTACCAAGGTCAAAGAGGAGTTGCAGTTCATTCCGGCTCAACTCAAGGTGCTGGAGATCTGGCAAGAGAAGGCGGTGTTCGAGCGTGATGGCGAAGAGGTGATCCTCGCGGCAAACCGCCCCGTACACCCGCTGGGCAAATGTATCGCCACGCCGTCATTGCTGGGCTACATCATTACCTCTAAGTATGCCGATGGCCTGCCACTGTACCGTCTGGAGCAGATGTTCAAGCGCCTGGGGCAGGAGGTGAGCCGCACCAACATGGCCCACTGGATCATCCGGCTGGATGAGGTGTTCCAGCCATTGATGAACCTGCTGCGCGAGGAGCAGAACCACGCGACGTATCTGCAAGCCGACGAGACGCGGATCCAGGTGCTCAAAGAAGAGGGCAAAACCGCGCAATCGGACAAATGGATGTGGGTGACCCGCGGCGGTCCGCCGGGCCGCCCCTCTGTATTATTTGAATATGATCCGTCACGCGCCGGAAGCGTACCCGTGCGTCTGCTGGAGGGCTTTAGCGGCATACTGCAAGCTGATGGCTATTCCGGCTATAGCCAGGTGTGCAAAGAGAGCGGTCTCACCAGGATTGGCTGCTGGGATCATGCTCGGCGCAAATTCATCGAAGCGACCCGAGCCGCACCTAAGGGCAAAGGCAAGGACAAAGGCAAGAGCAAAGCCAGCACTGGCCTGGCCGATGTAGCATTGGGGTACATAGGTAAACTCTATGCCATCGAGCGGGAGCAGAAGGAGCGCAGTGATGCCGAGCGTTATCAGGCACGGCAGACGCGTAGCATGCCCCTGTTGGCGGAGCTCAAAACCTGGTTGGACAATAACGTCGGCAAGGTGATGAAAGGCTCGCTGACTCGACAGGCGATGGAATACACGCTGGGGCAATGGCCCCATCTGGTGGGTTACTGCGTGCGGGGAGATCTGCACATCAGCAATATCCTGGCGGAGAACGCAATCCGCCCGTTCGCCGTGGGGCGCAAGGCCTGGTTGTTCGCCGACAGCGCGCAAGGCGCCAAGGCCAGCGCGACCTGCTACTCGTTGCTGGAGACAGCCAAAGCCAATGACCTGGAGCCATCAGCGTATATCAACTATGTGCTGGCGCAGATCGGCGAGGCCGATAGCCTGGAAAAACTCGAAGCCCTGCTACCCTGGAACGTCCCGCTGGAGCCCATTGCAAAAAAAGTGGCGCAATACAACGAAGGCAAGTAGGTCGATTTAGCGGCGCTTACCCACGCATTTTCAGCCGTGCGCCGGGCGTAATCCTCGATGTGGCCCGCCTTGCGGCTCTCCACGTTCGGGGAGCACTGCCCGATCCCCTTCTCGATGTCCTGCGCCGTGAAGCGCCCAGACTTCGCCATGTCCGTTGCGATCATCCAGTCCAGCCGGGAGAAGTCGGCGTCCTGTCCGTACCGCTGCATCAGCCGCTGCGCCTGCCGCTGATATTCCTTCACCGGATCGTATTGCGAACCGTAACCGCTCGGCTTGGCCGCTCCAAGCGCCTCTAGGCGCTTTTCCCGCTCTTTCTGAGCCTCTGCCCTGTCCAAACCCTGTTCGATGCGTTCTAGGTACGCTGGCGCGGCTGTAGCGGCCCTGCCGGGGCAGTCGTGGGCCAGCACATACGGTTGCCGCCCGTCTCGGGTGTGCTGCGACTTCTGGTTCGTGAAGCCTGCCAGCCGCCCGTAATGCCTGCTGTCGGCGCTGTTCGGGTCGCCGCCGTACTGCTTAGCCAGCTCCTGCGCCGCACTACGCCGCACGTCTGCGGATAGCGGTTTATCCGACAGCTTGACCCACGCCTGATAGTTGCCGGGGCTGGTTTCGATGGTCGCGGCGGGGGCCAAGCCTTCCGCCTTCATGCGCTCCAGCGCCTGCGGCTTGAGGTCATCGACCAGCACGAGACCATGCTCGCCAGCCGGGCGGATGTATACGTCGCTGCCCTTAGCGTTCATCCGCTTGAGCCACGCGGCGGACTGCTCCAGCTCGGCGCGGCTCCATTCGCGGTTCATCATTTGGCCGGTCTTGGCTTCGCGGATTCCCACCTCGAAGCGATCCACGCCAAGCGCATTTATTTGCTTTTGGATGGCTTGGCTGGTGCGGTCGCGGCTTTGAGGTGCTCGGCCACTGCTTGCGCGTCCAGCGTGATCTGGTTCTGAATGGTTGGTGGTGCTAGCCAAAGCCATGATGCGGTCACGGCTGCTGCTGTAAGCATCCCCACCAGCGCGGCCAGCAGGTAATGCCTCCACTCCATCCGCCGCCCGGCTTGGTTCAGGCTCTCGGCGGCTTGGCTCGCCGCCGCTGCCGCGTCCTTGCAGCCCTTCACCGACTCGGATAGCTGGCGCTTGAACGTCTCGCCCTGCTCCCGGCTCTTGCGGTCGATCTCGGCCAGCGTCTGCCGCGTCTCGTCGGCCAGCGCCGCCATTGCTTGGGCCAGCGGCTCCAGCGTCGCGGCCAAGTCCTCCGCGCTCTGGTGCTTGGCCTGCCTCAAGCTCTCGATCTGGCTCGCCAAACGCTCTACGCGCGTCGCGTTCGCGGCATCGCTCAACTGCCGCAAAGTCTCTGTCTTGCTCATAGCTGATACCCCTTTTCTGAATGCCTGCGGCGGTGTAGCCCTTCCCTAAGTCGCTACCCTTCATCGTCACGCCGTCCAGCCGGTACGACAGGCCAGACAGTTTCGCGCCGCCCATCTGGGCCACCGGCACCAACTCCACGCCCACGGCCTCCAGCCGCTCCTGGTACGTGGTGAAGTCCGGGCAATCCTTGGCCGCGCCGTCGCACAGCTTCTGCAACTGGTCGCGGGTCGATGGCCTGCCGGTGCGCAATGCGCCCTCGATCTCGCCCTTGGTCGGCGCTTTGCGCTGGGCCTCGATGGGGACGTCTCAGAAAACGGAAAATAAAGCACGTTAAGCCATTGGCATGGCCACCGCTCTCGCAAACGATCATTTTCAAGAAGCCACCGTGAGAATGCGGGCCGCGCCAGTGCTGGCCTTGTCCGTCCCGTTCTCGAAAACCGCTCTCGAATCGAGCCGCCGAGACTGCCGAGTTTCGAGAACAGCCGAAACGCCGCTTCCAGCGGCAGACGCCACACGCAAAGCCGCGCCGTTGCTGGATCGAGCATTCCTTAGCGTGCTTTAAATTCCGTTTTCTGAATCGACCCCTTGTAGCAATCCGGCAGCCCATGCAGGCGGTTGGCCTCATTTCTTGGCCGTTCCAGCACCTCTACCAGCTTCTTCTTGAACTGCTGGCGCACGGTATCGCCCAGTTTCTTCCACTCCCGCCAAGCACGGGGATCAAACTCAAGCTCAAAGGTCATCCAGCGACACCTTGATCCCTTTTTGGGGGTTGGCCAACCGCTCCCGAACGAGCGCAAGGAGAGCCTCTTCGTCCTGAGTCACGACGGTAGTTCGAAACGGTAACCGCTCCTGAGCAGCAACGTACTCCAGCGTTTGCCGCAGCAACTCTGAAGGCGTCACCCCCAACCGATCCAGCACCGCATAAGAACGGGCTTTTAGATCATCATCGATGCGCAAATTGATCGTTCCCATCACTGCCCTCACTATTCACAATCATTTCAGTAATTACAAATGTAATGTCAATTGGTGTTTATCGCAATAGGTTACCGCTGTCGTGGTGCGACCACGAACCCGGCGGCATCGATCTCAAAGCGGACCACGCCGATTTCCTGCAAATAGGCCTGCAAGGTATCGAGCTTGCGAAAGACCCGTAGCTGCTTACTGCGCTGGGCGGCGAGGGCGCGTTCGGCCAGACCGTAGCGCACCAGCAGCGTCCAGCCGCCAGGTTGTCCGACGGCGACCACGACACGAACGGCACC
>NZ_JAPDBZ010000215.1:0-4025 GCF_027705505.1 Aeromonas sp. QDB56 | reverse complement strand
CGATTAAATCAGATCACAAACGAAGCCTTTTTTCTATCTATTTCAATTGGTTGTAGCTAAAGATCCTGTACATGATGAATCGCAGTATCTAACGGTGCCATGCTGGCGTCTACAGCAAAAGCAGAAGTCAGAACATTCCATTTCAGAAAGTATGTTGCGACATTGTTTGGCGAGAAAACAGGCAACTAAGTAATCCATCGCCATCATCACCGCCGGTTAAATAATCAATAACAAGCCGAAACAGCTGACTCCGGCTAATCAATAGACATCGTAACTGTCACATTAACGTGGCAATTCGTCGTTATAGAGTCGCCGGATCTCGTTACGCAGCCACATCACCTTGGCATCCTGATTGTGCCGTTTGTGCCACAACAGGATGAAGGCGATCTCCAGCTGGGCGTAGAGCTTCTCCGGCAGCGGCAGCGGCATGGCGATCAGATTGCCGTGATGCCGACTGGCATAACCACCACAGTAGGAGGGGGCCACCGCGATCAGCTCGTGGCTCGACTGGGAGGCAATATGCAGCGCCTGCTCGAAACTGGCGACCATGATGGGCACCTCCCGCTTCAGCCCCTCATCCTCCAGCAGACTGTCGAGGGCCCAGGTATCGTTCGCTTCCCACACCATGCTGATCTGGGGGCAGGCCAGAAAGTTCTCCAGCGACCACTTCTGCTCGAGCAGCGGGTGATCCTTGCGCAGAAAAACCACCGGACGATCAGTAAATAGCACCTCGTGATCGATGTAATAAGGCAAGCGGTTGACCTTGGCCCGGGAGCGGCCATGGGTTTCGCGGGCGCAGAAGCCGAGATCCGCATCGCCATTGACGATGTCGTTGAGGGAGTGGTGATCCCACCCCAGCATCCTGACCACCGATTTCGGGTACTTCTCATAGATGGTCATGGGCAGATCGCTCAGGAAGCTGATGTAGAAGGGGGACTCCATCACCAGCGTAAAGCGGGCACCGTCGGGGATCGCATCGCTATTGAGCGAGGTGATGCTGTCGGTGAGCTGGAACCAGACCTTCAGCTCCTCCTCCAGGGTCAGGGAGAGGTTGGTCGGCTGCAACCCCTGCCGCACCCGCACAAACAGGGGATCGTCAAACCACTCCCGCAACTTGGCCAGAGACTTGCTCACCGCCGACGGGGTGACGCAGAGCTTCTTGGCCGCCCCCGCCACACTGCGCTCCTGCATCAGGTACTTGAAGACCACCAGCAGGTTCAAATCGAGTTCACCCAGGTTGCGCATATCCCCTCTCATCTTCCATCAGCCCTGCGACCGCGCTTCACGGACCGCGAGCCATGGTACCAGCCCTTTGACGGCCAGGTAACTGAGCTGTGCCAGCAGCAGGGCATAGATCAGCATCTCGGACGGAGTAAAGCCGAGCCGGCCAAGCAACCAGATATAGAGGCCGGAGAGGCTGATCTGCATGATGCAGAGCACGGCGCTGGCAAAGGCCACGTTATGCTGGCAACCATCGAGCGCCTCCCCCATCGCCACCCCGAAGCCACAGGAGAAGCCGACACAGACCAGCGCAAACCCCGGCAGCAACAGATGGATATCGCCCCCCGCCTGCCAGCTGCCGAGCAGTGAGCACGCCGCCAGCAGATAGGAGAGATGAGACACCGCCAGCACCTTCTGTTTGCCCAAACGGCGCAACAGCAGGGGGGTCAGGAAAGACGTGGACATGCTCACCCCGGCCATCACCATCATCACGATGGAGTACTGTTCGGTCGTGAAGCCAAACTCCTTCATCAGGATCAGCGGCGAGACGCTGACATAGACCAGAATGGCGGTCACGCTGGCACTGGTCAGCAGGGAGAGCAACATAAAGCGCGGCGAGCGCAGCAGGGCAAAGGGCAGCGCCGCGCCACTCCCCGGTTGCCGCGCCGGACGGGTCTCCTTGAGCAGCAGCAGGTTGACCAGACCGCTGACGGCAGCCACCAGCGCCATCGCCACGAAGATCCCGCGCCAGTCAAAATGGGACAGGATGAGATAACCGAGCACCGGCGCCAGCACCGGGATCACGCAGATCACCCCGTTGATCATCGAGAGCGCCATCGCCAGCCGCTCTTGGCTCAGCACATCCCGCAGCACGGTAAAGGTCATGATATAGAGCGCCCCGGCCCCGACCCCCTGCCAGAAACGGCCGAGGTAGAACTGGGTGATCCCCTCGGCATGACCTGCCACCAGCGAGGCGATGACAAAAATCAGCGCCCCCCCCAGCACCACCCAGCGCCGCCCGTAGCGATCCGCAATCATTCCCCCCAGCAGCACGGTCGCCGCCATGCCAAACAGATAGATGGAGAAGGCGGTGTGGATCTGCGCCTCGCTCGCCTGCAGGGTATCGGCAATCTGGGGCACGGCGACCAGATAGAGATCGATCCCGACCGGATAGAGGATGATCATCAGAAAACTGCACAACAGGAATACAGGCATGGATGCTCCATAGCAGATTGACCCGCCAGCCCCCGCCAGATGGCAGCAACAGGCGAAGAGTGGGCAGAGCCAAGGTGGTAACGAACGTAATGAACATGGCTGCGGACAGTGCCGCAATGGGGGAACTATATGGTGGGCCCTCTCCTGCACCTAGTGAAGAGATGGCGATCAGTACATTCCAATCAGGAAATTTTGTTTCTAACATCGAGCCATTTAGGCAGTAAACCCCACCACAGCACGATTACCGGAGATGGGCATACCCGCAGTGACGCCGGGGTTGCCCCGGCGTCACTGTCAAATGTGGAGACCTTGAACTCGGCCGATCACTCGGCCAACTGACTCAGGATGGCGTGAGCCGCCGTCACCCTGGCCTCGATGGGATAGTTGCGATTGGCCAGCATGACGATGGCGATCCCTCTGGCGGGCACGAACGCCACATAGGCGCCAAAGCCGCCGGTCGAGCCCGTCTTGTTATAGAGCCGCTGCTCGCCCATCGCTTTGGGCACCGCAAAGCGCGTAACCGGATTGGCCTGGAGGCTCACCGCTGGTGAGTTGCCCGCCAGCAATGTCTGCTCGGTCACCGGATAGGCGTAACTCTCCCAGCCCAGCCCCTGGGTCATTTCCCCTACAGAGTAGAAACCGGTGTGGGTCAGCGCGATCGCGCTTTTTACCGCGGCATCTCCCTGATACCCCATGTTTGCCTCGACAAACTTCAGCAGATCCGCCGAGCCGGTCTTGATCCCGTAAGCCTCGGCCGCCAGCACGCCCGGAGTGACCCGGATGGGCTTATCTTCCTTCGAATAGCCGTAGGCATAGTTCACCATGGCCGACTCCGGCACCTGGATATAGGTGTGGTGCAAACCCAGCTTGGGCAGCAGGGTCTGGCTCATCAGTTGCTCAAATGGCAGGCCCAGGGAGCTGGCAGCCAGATAGCCGAACAGACCGATGCTGGTATTGGCGTACTGACGATGGGTCCCCGCCGGATAAACCGGTGACCAGCTCAGATAGTAAGTGCGCATCTTGTCATTCGAATCCACCTTATCGGGGAACTGCAGCGGCAAACCACCCGCACTGTAGGTGGCAAGCTCGGCCATGGTCACACCATCGAAAGCGGAACCTTTGAGCCAAGGGGCGTGCTGGCTCACCTTGTCATCCAGCTCAAAGCCCCCCTTGACTGCGGCATAGGCACCGAGGGTCGCGGTCAGGGTCTTGCTGACCGAGCCAATCTCGAACAGCGTCTGCTCGCTGACGCGCTGGCCACTCTCGCGGTTGGCAACCCCATAGTTGAAATAGTGGGCCTTGCCATCTTTCAGCACGGCGACCGCCATCCCCGGGATCCGATACTCCTTGAGCATCGGCTGGATAATGCCGTCCACAGCGGCGGTCAGCGGAGCCCCCCCGCTGGCATAAGTACAAGGGGCTAGCAGCAGGCTACCCAGCGTCAGTAGCGCGAGCGCACGTCGTTGTTGCATATGGTTATTCTCGTGGTGAATGAAATTGGCATTAGCATAACATGTACAGGATCTTTAGCTACAACCAATTGAAATAGATAGAAAAAAGGCTTCGTTTGTGATCTGATTTAATCGCAA
>NZ_JAPDBZ010000214.1:0-4098 GCF_027705505.1 Aeromonas sp. QDB56 | reverse complement strand
GAGAGTATAAGATCACACCCAGATCGGTCGGTCAAATCCTCTTAACATTGCTTCAAAACGTTCACGATCTCGCCCTGAGTATGTCTCCCTCACCGCCAAGGAGCGCTTTACCGCCCTGCAGTCCGGGGAAGTGGATCTGCTCTCGCGCAATACCACCTGGACCCTGACCCGGGATGGGTCGCTGGGCCTCACGTTCGCCGGGGTGAACTACTACGACGGGCAGGGGTTCCTGGTCAAGCAGTCCCTCGGGGTCAAGAGCGCCAAGGAGCTTGACGGTGCCGCCGTCTGTATCCAGTCCGGTACCACCACCGAGCTCAACCTGGCTGACTATTTCCGCGCCAATGGCGGCATGAAGTACACCCCAGTGGTGTTCGATACCTCGGATCAGACCGTCAAGGGCTTCGAAGCCGGCCGCTGTGACGTGCTGACCTCGGATCAGTCCCAGCTCTATGCCCTCAAGATCAAGCTCACCAAGCCAGAGGAAGCCGTGGTGCTGCCGGAGGTCATCTCCAAGGAGCCGCTGGGCCCAGCCGTGCGTCAGGGTGACGATCAGTGGTTCAAGGTGGTGCGCTGGAGCCTCAACGCCATGCTCAATGCCGAGGAGGCCGGGGTCACCAGTGCCAACGTGGACGAGATGCTCAAGTCCACCAATCCTGAAATCCGTCGCCTGCTGGGGCTGGAAGAGCCCAAAGGGACTGTGCTGGGGCTGGATGACAAATGGGCCTACAACATCGTCAAACAGGTCGGCAACTACGGTGAATCCTTCGATCGCAACGCCGGTGCCGGCTCCCCCCTCAAGATTGATCGCGGCATCAATGCCCTCTGGAACAAGGGCGGTCTGATGTACGCGCCACCCATCCGCTGAGTCGACAGTCACCGGGGGGCCTGGCCCCCCATGTTTTCCCTGGCTTTGTCGGAGTCATCCTCATGGCGTTACACGCATCAAACCATAGGAAAGAACAGGGCCGCTGGTGGTATGACGCCAAGGTGCGGGCGCTGCTCTTCCAGTGCCTGGCCATCGCGGCGGTTATCGGGTTTCTGTTCTACATCGTCAACAATGCCCTGACCAATCTGGCCACCCGTGGCATCACCACAGGCTTTGATTTTCTGGGCAACACGGCCGGTTTCGGCATCTTGCAGAGCCTCATCCCCTACGACGAGACCTATACCTTCGGTCGCACCTTCGTGGTGGGTCTGCTCAACACCCTGCTGGTCTCCGTGCTCGGCATCCTGTTTGCCACCCTGCTCGGGTTCGCACTCGGGGTCGCGCGCCTGTCGCGCAACTGGCTGGTGGCCAAGATAGCGGCCGTCTACATAGAGACGTTTCGCAACATCCCGCTGCTGCTGCAGATCTTCTTCTGGTACTTCTCGGTGCTGCGTACCCTGCCTTCCCCGCGTCAGAGCGTGGATATTGGCGGGCTCGCCTTCCTCAACGTGCGGGGTTTCTATCTGCCCAAGCCCCTGTTCGAAGAGGGATTCGGCTACGTGCTCTGGGCACTGGTGCTCGCGGTGCTGCTGAGCTGGGGGCTGGGCCGCTGGGCTCGCCGCCGTCAGGCCCTGACCGGCAGGATCTTCCCGTTCTGGCGCTGTGTGGCCGCCCTGGTCATGCTGCTCCCGGGCATCACCTTCCTGCTGGCGGGCAGCCCGCTCAGCTGGAGCGTGCCTGCGCTGCAAGGGTTCAACTTCCGGGGGGGGCTGACGGTGCTGCCGGAGCTCGCGGCCCTCTTGCTGGCGCTCACCATCTATACGGCGGCCTTCATCGCCGAGATAGTGCGATCCGGCATCCTGGCCATCAGCAAGGGGCAGACGGAGGCGGCTTCCGCCCTCGGGCTCTCGCCCACCAAGACGCTGCGGCTGGTGATCATTCCCCAGGCCATGCGGGTCATCATTCCTCCCTTGACCAGCCAGTATCTGAACCTCACCAAGAACTCCTCCCTGGCGACAGCCATCGGCTACCCGGATCTGGTCTCGGTGTTCATGGGGACGACTCTCAACCAGACAGGGCAGGCCATCGAGGTCATCGCCATGACCATGGGGGTCTATCTCGTCATCAGTATCACCACCTCGGTGCTGATGAACATCTACAACCGCAGAATGACGCTGGTTGAGCGCTAGGGAGCTGTCATGTTCGTGAATGAATTGCAGGAGGCGCTGCCGCCTCCCAACCACCGTCGGGGGCCGCTCGCCTGGATCAGGCAGAACCTCTTCCCCAACTGGTGGAACGGCCT
The DNA here is from genome assembly GCF_027705505.1 of Aeromonas sp. QDB56. Taxonomy (NCBI): domain Bacteria; kingdom Pseudomonadati; phylum Pseudomonadota; class Gammaproteobacteria; order Aeromonadales; family Aeromonadaceae; genus Aeromonas; species Aeromonas sp. QDB56. The sequence goes on along the minus strand of NZ_JAPDBZ010000214.1, from coordinate 1,870 downwards.
GCTGACCCTGGTGCTGGCCTATCTGTTGCTGCCACTCATCTGGTCTGCACTGGACTGGGCGCTGTTCTCGGCCACCTGGCAGGGGAGCAGCCGCGAGGCCTGCGTCCAGGGCGGTGCCTGCTGGATCTTCATCGAGAGCCGGCTGGGGCAGTATCTCTATGGCTTCTACCCGGCTGATCAGTACTGGCGCATCAACCTGACCTTCGCCGGTCTGGCGGCGCTGCTGGCCCTGCTCATCTGGCCAAAGACCCCGCGCAAGGGGGGGCTGGCGCTCTTCACCCTGCTGGTGTTCCCTGTCATCGCCTTCTTCCTCATCCATGGGGGAGCGGGGCTGGAGGTGGTGGAAACGAACCGCTGGGGCGGGCTGATGCTCACCCTGGTGCTGGCGGTGGTGGGCATAGTGGTAGCACTGCCGTTCGGCATCCTGCTGGCACTGGGGCGTCGCTCCCACATGCCGGTCATCTCCAGCCTCTGTACCGTCTACATCGAGTTCTGGCGGGCGGTGCCGCTCATTACTGTGCTCTTCATGGCGTCCGTCATGCTGCCACTGTTCATGAGTACCGAGGTGGAGCTCGACAAGCTGCTGCGGGCGCTCATCGGCATCATCCTGTTCCAGGCGGCCTATGTGGCCGAGGTGGTGAGAGGGGGGCTGCAGGCGATCCCCAAGGGGCAATATGAGGCGGGGGATGCCCTCGGGCTCTCCTACTGGAAGGTGATGGGCCTCATCATCATGCCCCAGGCCCTCAAGATCACCATTCCTTCCCTGGTGAACACCTTTATTTCCCTGTTCAAGGACACCAGCCTGGTGCTGATCATCGGGCTGTTCGATCTGCTGGCCATCTCCAAGGTGGCCCTGGCGGATCCGGCCTGGCTGGGGTATTCCACCGAAGCTTATGTCTTTATCGCCATGATCTTCTGGATGTTCTGTTTTGGCATGTCCCGCTACTCCATCTATCTGGAGCGCAAACTCAACACGGGCCACAAGCATTAGGAGTCGTTCTGATATGAAAACGGACGCAGTTGTCGAACTGAAAGAGGTCAACAAGTGGTACGGTGAGTTTCACGTGCTGCGCAACATCAACCTGCAGGTGGGCAGAGGGGAGAAGATCGTCATCTGCGGACCATCGGGGTCGGGCAAGTCCACCATGATCCGCTGCATCAACCGGCTGGAAGAGCACCAGAGCGGAAACATCCTGGTCAAGGGCACGGCCCTGACCTCCGATCTCAAGAACATCGAGACGGTGCGCCGGGAGGTGGGCATGGTGTTCCAGCACTTCAACCTCTTCCCCCATCTGACCGTGCTGGAGAACTGTTGCCTGGCGCCCATCTGGGTCAAGCAGTTGCCGCGCAAGGAGGCCGAGGAGATCGCCATGAACTTCCTGCGCCGGGTGCGGATCCCCGAACAGGCGCTCAAGTATCCGGGGCAGCTCTCCGGTGGCCAGCAGCAGCGGGTCGCCATCGCCCGCAGTCTCTGCATGAATCCCCAGGTCATGCTGTTTGACGAGCCGACGTCTGCGCTGGATCCCGAGATGGTGCGGGAGGTGCTGGATGTGATGGTGGAGCTGGCCCACGAGGGGATGACCATGCTCTGCGTCACCCACGAGATGGGGTTTGCCAAGCAGGTGGCGGACAGGGTGATCTTCATGGACCGGGGGCAAATCATCGAAGAGAACGTGCCGGATCAGTTCTTTGACAACCCCCAGTCCGATCGGACCAAGCTCTTCCTCTCCCAGATCCTGCAGCACTGAGGCAGGGCACAACCTTCAGAAAAACAGCCCGCACGCTCGAATGAGCGTAAGCGCCGCTAAATCGACCTACTTGCCTTCGTTGTATTGCGCCACTTTTTTTGCAATGGGCTCCAGCGGGACGT
>NZ_JAPDBZ010000213.1:0-4107 GCF_027705505.1 Aeromonas sp. QDB56 | reverse complement strand
ACCAGCGGGGCTGACGCCCCGGCGAAATTCCCCTCCCACCTACGTCGGAGGGAGTCCCCTTTCGCATTTAAGATGGTCTCGGGGCAACCATGAATTTTGCAGCATCAACCTCGAATCGGCTGACCCCGATCTGCTGCAGGTAGAGCACCAGGGTATCGAGCTTGCGAAAGACCCTGAGTTGCTTGCTACGTTGGGCGGCCAGGGCGCGTTCGGCCAGGCCGTAGCGCACCAGCAGGGTCCAGCCGCCAGGTTGTCCGACCGCGACAACGACGCGCACAGCACCGGCCGCCACCAGTTGCACCAGGGTGGGATGAGTGATGGTTTTCATGGAATGCTCCGACACAAGGGATAGTGCGGCGCAGAATGGGAGATAACGCCCTGCAAAACAAGCCATCTTGCAGGCTGATAGGCAGCAAAAAGGGGCTTGGATTTACCATAAGCCCCCCTTATGCGCGGTAATGGTGTATCGTGCACGGCGCTGGATGCGCCCGTGATGCCCAAATTATCGAGTTGTTCGCAAGCCTCCGCTCACCCAATCGATACAGCCTATCTGGAAAGCTTCAACCTCAATGGCCAAGGGAAGGTCGCAAATCGTAATGAAATGCCAACAGGAACTAAGACCATGAACCGCACTTTTTGGAACAAGCCACATATTCGTCGATGGGCCATATTTGCCCTGCTGCCCCTGTTGGCCGCTACCTTGCCACTACTGCTAGAGGCGAGCTATCGCGCCTACCTGAACCTTGGAACCCATTTCAACAAAGGGGAAGGGCTGTTTATCTGCGCTATCTTCTATTTTATCGCCCTGCGGGTACGCAGTCGCGGGTTCAACATCATCACAGCAGCGCTGTTTTTCTACTTCATTTTCAGCCAACTCGCCCACCTCGGGATCTATCACTCCTGGCTCTCACCAACCGAAATTTTGCTCTTTTTCGAAGAGTTTTCTGAGGTCTATCGCACCGGTATCACCATGCTACCCAGCTTGCTATTACCGCTGCTGATCGCTCTGCTCTCTTTGTTACCTATTGTGCTACTACGTCATGCCACCATGCCAAAAAGCGACAGCCGCCGCTTGATCGCCTTTTTTTCGTTAATCTTGATTGCCCCGGTAATTCAATCCGCTCTTGCCAAGAGCAAGAGTGAAGATGCTCCCCATCTACGCTACTCAGCACTGCGATCAGCCATTCAAACCTCGTCAATATTCCTAGGTAAAACGGTTCCCGACCAACTAAGCGGTCAAAGTAATGTGGATAAATATGTAAAAGAGGCCCCCTCCATCCAGACTGGAGCAGAGCAGAGCAGAGTTATTATTCTGATAATGGGTGAAAGTCAGAACATCGATAACATGTCAGCATTTGGCTACAAACTCGACACGACCCCCTACTTGCGCGAGCATTCCAACGAGGGAGTATTGAAGAAAACTGATCACAACCATTTAAGTTGGAAACTGGCAGATCAAAGTATTCAATGAGTTAACGATACCAAATGTGACATTTAAGTTGGAAACTCAAAAGTAATACTACATCTGCTCCGTGAGCAAACAGGACATTTAAGTTGGAAAACAGGCTCTATTTGACGTGATGGGGAGGGTGCGAACAAATCCTTGACACGAGATCATCAGATTTTCTTAGTACCATGGATGAGAACCAACGTGAGCCATCAACTGACCTTCGCTGACTACGAGTTCAATGGCAAACACCGCCAGACCCGCAAAGAAATCCCCCTCTTGTTCGGATCTCCCTAATTTATCAAAGGCTATGCACATACACATTTTCAAGAATATTTGTCGCGTGAAAAATAAAAATCACTGGCGATAGATTTAAAATTACTACCGTTAGTACTGCCCCATAGACAGCATCATTTATTATTACCCTGGATGGACATATATTTTTCATCTAATTGTGCAGAGAATCCAACTATTAATGATTTCAGCCCGAAATGGAAGGCCGTTTCAGCAGTGGTTCTCGTCTGAACATTAAATGCCTCCTGTAATAATGGTGGCACAGCGTCCATCACTGTATTGTATTCTGTCGGGTTTGTGGCTTGCTCTTCCAATACTGCACCCAGCGTAAAATGGCTGATAGATTGCAGAATGAAAAGAGCCTCCTCGACCGAAAACCCTGCATCGCATAGACAGCGTAGTTGCGCCTCTGCTTGTTCAAACTGGGGGGGCGTAGGAGAGGTCCCTATATGCAATCGGGCTCCATCACGATGGACCAATAATGCTTTACGGAAACTCAGAGCATTTTCCTGGAGAAACTGCTGCCAACTCTCAGTCGGTAACGGTACTGAACGGGTGTGATGCTTCACCAGTATTGCCTCTGAAAGCATGTTCATAAGGGTCTGCTTGTTGCGCACGTGCCAATACAGAGTCGGTTGCTCAATTTTGAGGGACTGCGCCAGCTTACGCGTAGTCAGGCCCTCTAGCCCCTCTCTGTCCAGCAGGGTGAGCGCCATTGAAATTACGTCGTCCAAGCTTAGTCGTGCCATCACTATCTCCTTTCGCTGTTGACAATCTATCACTGATAGAGTTACTTTTCAAACCCTATCACCGATAGAGAGCGTTAACTATGAACCGCACTGTGATGATGGCACTGGTCATCATTTTTTTAGATGCCATGGGGATTGGCATAATTATGCCTGTCTTACCGGCGTTATTACGGGAGTTTGTTGGAAAGGCTAATGTTGCGGAGAACTACGGTGTTTTATTGGCGCTGTATGCAATGATGCAAGTGATTTTTGCCCCTCTTCTCGGCCGCTGGTCAGATCGCATAGGTCGTCGCCCTGTATTATTACTTTCACTTTTAGGTGCAACACTGGACTACGCATTAATGGCAACAGCCAGCGTAGTGTGGGTGTTGTATCTGGGACGCTTAATTGCTGGTATTACCGGTGCGACTGGAGCTGTTGCAGCCTCAACAATTGCCGATGTCACACCTGAGGAATCCAGGACACATTGGTTTGGTATGATGGGTGCCTGTTTTGGTGGCGGTATGATTGCTGGACCAGTCATTGGTGGTTTTGCAGGTCAACTTTCGGTACAGGCACCGTTTATGTTCGCTGCTGCTATTAACGGGCTGGCATTTCTGGTCTCCCTATTCATTTTACATGAGACCCATAATGCTAATCAGGTTAGTGACGAGATAAAGAATGAAACAATCAATGAAACCACATCCTCCATACGCGAGATGATCTCCCCATTATCGGGATTGCTAGTTGTCTTTTTCATCATTCAATTGATTGGCCAAATCCCTGCAACATTATGGGTTTTATTCGGAGAAGAGCGCTTCGTATGGGATGGCGTAATGGTCGGTGTTTCATTGGCTGTGTTTGGGCTTACACACGCACTGTTTCAAGGACTTGCTGCTGGTTTTATCGCTAAACATTTGGGAGATCAGAAAGCTATCGTGGTTGGCATCTTGGCTGATGGCTGTGGCCTACTTTTATTGGCAGTCATTACGCAAAGCTGGATGGTTTGGCCAGTTGTGCTGTTACTCGCTTGTGGTGGCATAACTCTTCCCGCTTTGCAGGGAATTATATCTGTTCGTGTCGGTCAGGTAGCACAAGGACAATTGCAAGGGTTGCTGACCAGTTTGACACACCTCACGGGTGTAATCGGTCCACTTATTTTTGCATTTTTGTATAGTGCAACCCACGAATCTTGGAATGGTTGGGTGTGGATAGTTGGATGCGGATTGTATGTAGTTGCACTGACTATACTGAGGTTTTTCTATCCCGGCAGGGCTGCCCACCCGAAAAATCAGAGCAATTCACAGCCATTTCTTTAAATGGTAATGGTAACTGTATGCCCCCAATTCCTAGACGTGAAACCGACCGTTGCACAGCATCAGAAATTGTGAATGTAGCACATTGGACTACTACGAGAACCTACAATGCAAGCCATACTATTTGAGTAGTATTAACGCTACTCCATAACGACTGTCGCCATACTGAAAGTATGGTAAACAGAATAAAGAACTGTCTTCCACAATTGCAAGCCACCATGCCAATCTGTCAGCGCATAATGCCCATTCATATACAGGACCTTAAGAAAACACTTCATTTGAAATTCCTTCTAAGGTCCTGTTCTGTATCGATTTTCGCTGC
>NZ_JAPDBZ010000212.1:0-4128 GCF_027705505.1 Aeromonas sp. QDB56 | reverse complement strand
GTCAGTGCCTGCATAGAGAAAACAGACTACCCGCTCCCGGAAGAGTTGTTGTCAACATCCTCCCGGTGAACGGTTACTTCCATTTCGGTTTTTCTTCGTTAACATTCTTTTCATGAATCACCAAGGTGGTGGCTCTAGATGATAGGAGGTGCGATGCCCGAACAGGCTGTAGCTCCAACTGTAGATAGTGCCAAGTTGGAGGAGTGCAGTTCAAAGCAGCGTGAAAGTAAAGATAAATACGAGCGTTCCCTTACGTGGATTACTTATGCCACTGGTCGCAAGGTTGGTTGTCTTAGTTTCACCAAAAATAAAGTCCGTTATCGGTTAAAAATTGCGAGCACGGACGAATTCAGCGTTAAAGAGATACGTGAACAAGCAAGAAAGCTAAAAGCGGAGTTTGTACTGGATCCTGTGGGATTCAATCAAACCTATCTTTCGAGCTTGTCAGTAGAACAGTTTATACATGATAAATACTTGCCTTCAGTACGAGCAACTCATCGGTCATATAAAACCATCGAGTCTCGGGTAAAGCCGATCGTGGCAGCTCTAGGGCTCAAGCCATTAAACAGAGTAACCCGTTTCGACATCGAGGATTTTCTTACAGAATCAAATAAAACGTGCTCTGTCGCCACGCGGAACCGCTACTTGGCACAGGTAAAGGCCATCATGTCCTTCGCTGTAGAACGTGGCATTCTCAAGTCCTCGCCAGCAGCAGGTATTCCGGCAAAGCATGAAGCTGTTTTGCCACCCAAGGGGTTGCCTGATGAGGTGGTGAATAAGGTGGTCCATCGTTTGATGAAAGACATCGACGATGAAAAAGCTAGGCTTCTGCTGTTCCTGTTTGCAACAGGGTGCCGGCTGGGTGAGGCCCGAGCGCTACAGCTTCAAGATTGTAATCTCAATCGAAAGCTTGCGTATTTGCCCACCAGTAAGTCTGGTCGAGAAAGGCTCATACCACTTAATCATTTCGCGCTGGAGTTGATTCAACTCCAATTCCAGCGCCATGGCACAACCGGTCTGCTCTTTAGAGGCCAGGGTGGTGTCTCTCAGATTTCCGAACCTCGGCGGTATTGGTACCGCGTCTGTAATGATTGCGGACTCTCAGGAGTACGCATGCATGACGCCCGTCATACCGTCGCTACCTCGCTGTTAAACCAAGGTTGCTCGCTGGATGTGCTTCAAAAAGTGCTGGGCCATAGCTCGCCAAAAATGACTGAGCGATATGCCCGCCTCCACGATACCACGCTGGTTAAGGCCGTCAACGAATTACACACCCTGTGGGACCTCCCACGCATCACCTGTTAACAATTTTTTGGAGAATGGGGGAGGAGACTCCCCCATAGATAATTATGCGTAGACCCAGATCTAGTAGTGATAACCCCCCGAGGTGTTTTGACCGTCGTCCAGGGACTCAAGCATCTATTGATAGGATGGCAAGTCAGGGTGTACCGCCGACAGACTCGGTACCGGACTCGGATCAGGAGGCATCAGCGCCAGAATCGCACCCTGCAGTCGCTCCTGACTCGCTGCCGTTACTGGTGGAGAAAACGAACCTTGATGCACACCATGGTGATGCTCATCGAGCGAATATTGCCCCCGATGCTGTGAGCCCAATGTCCGAACAGCACGAATGTTGTCAGCCATACCCCGACAGTGAGACTCAATATGAGCTTTTCGTTCGTCGTGAACTTCTTATGCTGGATCAGTGTTCAGCAGAATACAGGTTGTACAACGAGGGGCGTTGCTCGATTACCCCTGATGGGACTGTGTGTGACCTAGATGGCGTGGTGCTTTCCAGGTCTGAGCCGGAGATGAAAAAACCGGTTCATTCGATAGCTATTCCTGATGGGTTTGCGATGTCCCCGTGGGGGAAATTGGCTAGCGATCATGGCAAGCCAAAAACGATACTCGGTAAGCCATTGCTGCCGGTATCGATACTCCAAGCTGACAGTACAGACATCAGTGGTGTTCGTTTCATGTATCTGGATGAGCGGAAGCAATGCCAGCGCATCGACCTATTATTCGATAGGGTGATTCAGGACTACAAAACAGTGAGGGCTGCGCTATACCGCGCGGGGATTGAATGCCTAGGTGTACGGGAGGAGGGGCTGCTGTCATACATGTCCGCCAGCATCAGTATCCAAAATATCAGCGTGGTCCATCAGCATCTGCAAGCGGGGTTTGTTAGCGAACATCTCTGCTATGTCTGGGTAGGTCGGTCAATTTACAAAACGGGCTATAGTGGTCCTCAGCACGAGCTGCTGTCCGCGCCTGGTGAGCATGACGCTATCCACTCGAAAGGAACGCTGCAGGATTGGCAAAAGAACATTGCGTTGTCTGTCAAAGAGTCACCAACCATGCTCGTTGCAATCATGGCAAATCTATCCAATGTATTCATGAAGTTATCAAATACAGGGACCATGATTTTTCACTTCAATGGTGCAAGCTCTTGTGGCAAAACGACGCTTTTACAAGTGGGGCAGAGTGTGTCAGGCGTGGCATCTGACCCAAGTGCGGGCCCCGCAACGGCGATTGTGAAGTGGGACGGAACAGCTGCTGGGTTCAAAGGCATGTTTCAACAACGAACTGGCATTGGCATTTGTTTGGATGAACTGGGCTCATTGTCTAGTAACGATCCGCTTCAGTTTGCCTATTCGGTGACGGGTGGACAGTCGAGAGTACTTGGCAATTTGAAGGGCACAGGTAATAGGAGCCCATTGGCATCGAATGTTTGTGCTCCCTCTTCGGGGGAGGAATCCTTCAAGGAACTGCTAGAGCGGAGCAAGGCGGGCACTAAAGGGGGGATATTCGTCAGACTGCTGGATATTGAGATGATGGCGGAGGATGTCGCGCTGGCGGGTGAGAGCCTTGAGCTGACTCGTCGCCGGGTGAATGGCCTTAAAGCTGCAACCTCTCAGTACTACGGTACGGCGATGCCTGCATATATTCAGGCGCTGTTGAATATGCCAGACATCGATAACCCTGCTGATTTAGCGGTTATCTTTGCTGCTAAGCGTGAGGAGTGCCAAGAGTGGCTGATGAGTCGCTCGGGATTAGAAAACCCTCCGCCTCTTGCTGCTCGTGGTGCTGGTTGCTTCGCAAACGTCATGGCAGCGGGGCGATTGGCCGTTGAGCTAGGTATTCTGCCGTTTGATGTGGCGTATGCAGATAATGCAGTTTTGGTATGCTTCCGACGGTGGCTCATGTCGATGGAAGGCATCATGGATGATGTCACCAGAGAGGCTTATCGGTTATTGGATACGCTCTCCGAGCAACGAAGAAAGATCCACATCGGCAAGCCATCCATGGAAGTGCGGGAGCTATTAGGATTCACGGAAGACGGAAAGCTTTATGTCGAAATGACCCAGCTTCAGAAACTGTTGACAAGCAAGCCGAAGCTGGTCATGAAGTGGCTTCGTGAAAACGGGTACATAGTGCACTATGCTGACGGACGATATGTCAAAGAGATCGTAATAGACAGCCTTCCTGGCAATTATTACGTATTCTCGGTGAACAAGGTATTTCAATTTAGAAGCCCGCTATTTGATGAACGGACTGAGAGCCTCGTCCAACCTTGCAGTACTGGTTCATCAACGGCCCCTGGCTCCCCCGCTCCGAGTTTCACCCGCCGCGCGACGAGCGAGACGGGGTGCGTGATGGTTGAGTCCTCACCAGACATGCCAGAGATATCGGTGGAAGTCGAAAAATTCTAAAAAATGAAAGGGGGCCAGTGCGAACTGGCCCCTTTGCTTTTATGGGATCCGGTGGCAAAAGCAGGCAGCAAGGGGAGGAACGTTTTAGCAGGCCGAGAAGGCCAGGATGATCTTGTTGCGGAGGTTTGGAGGGCGGCGCAGCCAAAACGGCTCATTGGGTCGCTAAACCGCGATACAGGTGCCTCGCCATGCGGAGATTACCCCGGTATTGCTCACTGGTGTGATCTCAGCCTGTGCTGTCGAACGGTCCAAAAAAAAAGAGGCCAGTAGAACTGGCCGCTTTGTCGTTACGAGCGTTTCGTGGCAGATATCGCTCACAGGAGTCAACTAATGACCAACTCATGTACAGAACCTTAAGCGGCAAGCGAATTAATAATACCGTCTAACGTGTTGTTTTGCTTGGATTTTCTCTGCC
>NZ_JAPDBZ010000211.1:0-4203 GCF_027705505.1 Aeromonas sp. QDB56 | reverse complement strand
CAATACATTCAAAACCAGCGGGGCTGACGCCCCGGCGAAATTCCCCTCCCACCTACGTCGGAGGGAGTCCCCTTTCGTATTTAAGATGGGAACTGAAGCGGCGAACGATTAATTATAAAAGCGTCAATTCGAGCTGACGCCGCGACATATAGTGTCACACTAAATGACAACGGTAGAATTTATGACCATTAAAATCATTTTTGCAACACAAGCGATCTGAAAAATTTGATGAATGCAGTTTAATCTTTCAGCAAAGCGAGAAGCTGGGAGCCCTGCCGGGCGACACGGGCTCCCCGCACACCTTCCCCGCCCCCTCAGACCGGCTGCCAGCCGCTCATGACCCTCAGCAGGTCCTTCCAGCTCACTATGCCCACCAGGGCGCCGTTTTCCAGCACAGGCAGACAGGAGATCTGGTGCTCCAGCATGAGGCCGGCGGCCTCTTTCAGGGAGCGTTCGGGGGAGACGGTGATGGGTTCACGGCTCATGATCTGGTGGGCGCGCCGGTTGAGGGTCTCGGTGTCCCGGTTCATCTCGGCATCCGTGTCCAGATAGGGGCTGATGGCACGCAGCAGATCTCGGTCCGAGATGACCCCCACCAACTCCTCCTCTTCCACCACCAGGAGGTGGCGGAAATGGGCCTGCTCGAAGATCTCCTTGATGACGCTCAGCCTGTCATCCATGGAAACGGTCGCGACCCGGGTCGTCATGATCTCTTTAATCAACATGGTCAGCCTCCTGCCCCCCAGATGTCTCTGTTATGACACGTTTTTCCGGCGGCAGCCATCCCCCCCGCCCTCAAGTGCAAATTTGTGTCATTTCACGTAAGATCCGCGCCAGTTTCTCTCCTTCAATCGAGCCAAGCAGACCCATCCATGATAGTTGCCAGTCAAATCGAACTGATCCGCGGCGGCCGCACGCTGCTGGACAACGCGTCCGCCACCATACACCCCGGCCACAAGGTGGGCCTGGTGGGCAAGAACGGCTGTGGCAAGTCCACCTTCTTTGCGCTGGTGCGGGGCGAGCTGGCCATCGACAACGGCAGCTTCAGCCTGCCCGCCAGCTGGCAGATTGCCGGCGTGGCCCAGGAGACCCCGGCGCTTGACTGCTCCGCCCTGGAGTACGTGATAGACGGCGACAAGGAGTTCCGCGCCCTGGAGGCCGAGCTCGCCCGGGCCGAGGCGGATGACAACGGTCTGCTGGTGGCCGAGCTGCACGGCAAGCTCGATACCATAGGTGCCTACAGCATTCGCGCCCGCGCCGCCGAGCTGCTGCACGGTCTGGGTTTTGGCGGCGATCAGCTCGACTCGCCGGTCAGAAGCTTCTCCGGTGGCTGGCGCATGCGCCTGAACCTGGCCCAGGCGCTGCTCTGCCGCTCCGATCTGCTGCTGCTGGATGAACCGACCAACCACCTGGATCTGGACGCCGTCATCTGGCTGGAGAAGTGGCTCAAGGGTTATCAGGGCACGCTGGTGCTCATTTCTCACGACCGCGACTTCCTCGACTCCGTGGTGAATCGCATCATCCATATCGAGAACGGCAAGCTCAACGAATACAGCGGCGGCTACTCCGACTTCGAGCTGCAACGGGCCGAGCACCTGGCCCAGCAGCAGTCCATGTACGAGAAGCAGCAGCGGGAGATGGCCCACATGCAATCCTATGTGGACCGCTTCCGCTACAAGGCCTCCAAGGCCCGTCAGGCCCAGAGCCGCTTGAAGGCCATGGAGCGGATGGAGAAGATCCTGCCCGCTCACGCCGACTCCGAGTTCAGCTTCGAGTTTCGCGAGCCCTCCGCTCTGCCGGCCCCGCTCATCGCCATGGAGAACCTCAGCGCCGGTTACGGCGACAAGGTGGTCCTGGAGAAGATCAAGCTCAACCTGGTGCCGGGGTCGCGCATCGGCCTGCTCGGTCGCAACGGCGCGGGCAAGTCCACCTTTATCAAGATGCTCTCCGGTAGCAACCCGCCGCTGTCGGGCAAGCTGGAGGTGAGCGCCGGGGTGAGCATCGGCTACTTCGCCCAGCATCAGCTCGAGACCCTGCGCCTCGATGACAGCCCCCTCGATCACCTGGTGCGCCTCGCGCCGGACAAGACCGAGCAGGAGCTTCGCAACTACCTCGGCAGCTTCGGTTTTCACGGCGACAAGGTGCTCGACAAGGTGGCCCCCTTCTCCGGCGGTGAGAAAGCGCGTCTGGTGCTGGCCCTCATCACCTGGCAAAAGCCCAACCTGCTGCTCCTGGATGAACCGACCAACCACCTGGATCTGGAGATGCGCCACGCCCTGACCATGGCCCTGCAAGGGTTCGAGGGCGCCATGGTGGTGGTCTCTCACGACCGTCACCTGCTGCGCACCACCACGGATGATTTCTATCTGGTCCACGGCGGCCGGGTCGAGCCCTTCGATGGGGATCTCGACGACTACCACAAGTGGCTCGGCGAGCAGGAGAAAGAGGCCAATGCCAAGCCGGCAGATGGCACCGTCTCCGCCAACTCGGCGGTGGCGCGCAAGGATCAGAAGCGCCTTGAGGCCCAGTTCCGGCAAGCAACCCGGCCGCTGCGCCAGAAGCTCGAGAAGCTCGAGGCCAGCATGGAGAAGCTGCAGGCCAAGCTGGCCGCGGTGGAAGAGCAGCTGGCCGATCCCGCCATCTATGAAGAGAGTGCCAAGGGCAAGCTCTCCGAGCTGCTCAAGTCCCAGGGCCCCCTCAAGGAAGAGCTGGAGCACGTCGAGCTGGAGTGGATGAGCCTCTCCGAGGAGCTGGAAACCATGGAGCAGGCCTTCTTTGCGTGATGAAGCCTTGATGGCCAGCGAGCGGGTCAGCCCCGACGCCCTGCCCACCCCTTCCGAGTTCTGGACATGGAGCACAGGCGCCTATGGCCAGCGCAGCCAGGACTGGCTCCACGTGCAAAGCATGGGGGGCAACGTCAACCTGGCGCTCCTGCTGTACCACCTCGACCTGCTCCGGATCCCGGTCGACCTCACGGACTTGCAACCGGCCCTGGTACAGACCGAGGCGGTGCTGCTCCCCTGGCGCACCCTGCGCCAGCAGGCCAAGTCACGGGTGGGGGCCGAGGAGTACCAGACCATGCTGGCCCACGAACTGGAGCTGGAGCGGCTGCAACAGGGGGTTTTGCTGCAGACCCTGCGCACCCTCGCCCTGTTTCGCGGCGACAGCCGCAACCTGTTTCACTATCTATCGTTACTGGGTGCCCAGCAGGGCCCCCTCAGAGATCTCATATGCTGAGCTACCGCCACGCCTTTCACGCCGGCAACCACGCCGACGTGCTCAAACACGCCGTCCAGGCCCTGATCATCGAGTCCCTCAAGAAGAAGGAGAAACCCTTCATCGTGCTGGACACCCATGCCGGTGGCGGTCTCTACGACCTGCGCGGCGACTGGTCCCAGAAGAAAGCGGAATATGCCGACGGGATCAAACGCCTGTGGGATGAGCGGGCCCAGTGGTCTGCCATGGCCCCCTATCTGGGTGTCATCGAGGAGATGAACAGCGATGGTCAGCTGCACTACTACCCCGGCTCGCCGGAGCTGTCACGCCGCCTCATCCGCGATCAGGACAAGCTGGCGCTGATGGAGCTGCACAACAACGAGGTGGAAGATCTTCGCGCCAACATGGGGTACGACCCCCGCGTCGCCGTCCACCATCGCGACGGCTTCGAGGGGCTGGTGGCCCTGCTGCCGCCCACCCCGCGCCGCGGCCTGGTGCTGATCGACCCACCCTATGAGCTCAAGGAAGATTACTTCGCCGTGGTCGATACCCTGAAAAAGGCACAGAAGCGCTGGGCCACTGGCATCTATGCGCTCTGGTATCCCATCCTCGGGCAAGAGGCGGACAAGTCCCGCGACATGCTCAAAGCGATCAAGCGGGAGAACTTCGGCAACGTCCTGGTGGCCGAGCTGGAAGTGGCCGGCCAGACTGCCGATTGGGGCATGAACGGCTCCGGCATGCTGATCATCAGCCCCCCCTGGATGCTGGACGAGCAGATCGAAGCCTTCTTGAAACCCCTGTGCGCCAGGCTGGCCCAGGGCACCGGCGCCCAGTACAGGGTGGAGTGGCTGAATAAAGCCGAAGCCTGACCCTCGGAACAACAGAAAATGAAAAAGGGCCTGTCACAGCAGCAATGCTGTTCACTTAAGAGAATTTGAGTTCCAGTCCACGTAGTATCAGGACAAAAAAGCGAGGGAGGCATGATGC
>NZ_JAPDBZ010000210.1:2683-4268 GCF_027705505.1 Aeromonas sp. QDB56 | reverse complement strand
CCTTTGTTGGCGGGCAAAACGGGAAAGTCAAAAACGGCAGAGGGGCCCGCAGGCCCCCCATTCGTCATACTGTGTAGTTCGCTCCTGTCTCCGGCTGCTCTCGGTGGGCTGAGACCGTCATGTCAGCCATCTCGCTATCGAGCAGGGTCAACCCGATGATGGTGTCATTGCTCTTATAGCGGGGGATCAGATAGCCCTTTTCTAACAGCTTCTTCTTGAGGGCCAGCCTCTTCATGACCCATTCACCGTTCTGCTGTGCCCAGCGGCTGTAGACTGCGTAGACCTCGCTCATGAGCACTTTGGCCCCTGCTCTGGCCTGGGTGCACTCATCAAGGAAGCAGCCGACCATATCCGACTCGGCACGGTAGGTCTCGACATCCTGCTTGAGACGAGCAGGAATTGATGCCTTGAGCCTCTGGTCTTGCCACATCTGGCAGCCCTGGATGGCCCAGTTCAGAATGCCGGGCATCTCGGCCCGCAGCTTCTCCATCAGCATTGGGTCCAGCTGTTCCTTCGTGAAGGAGGCATTGAAGGGCAGCATCAACATCCGACGCCACATACCATTGCTGGTATCGCGGATCTCGGGCTTGTGGTTACCCACCATAACCAGAGAGAAGGATGGGCGGAACTCCATCTCTTTCTTGGCGTAGGGAGCACGAGCGACAATCACATCATCCCCCGTCATGGCCTTCACCAAGTTCTCATCCATACGGGCCCCCTCAGGCAGCTCGTTGGCGACCACGAGACGTGCATCCACCAGCTTGGTCAGGGACGGGTTCGGCCCAGTATTGCCGTTGCGGTTGAACAGCAAGACGTTACTGTTGATCTGCCGACTGAACTCTCCCAGCAACTGCTGAATGACCGACATGAAGGTACTCTTGCCGTTGCAGCCGCCTCCGTAGAGGAAGAACAGGAGCTGTTCGTCGGTGCGGCCGGTGATCCAGTAGCCCACACAACGTTGCAGGAAGGCCGCATACTCGGCATCGCCACAGCAGATCTCGCCGATGAACTGCTCCCATCGCGGGCAGACAGCAGCTGGGTCGTAGACCACCGGGCTATGGTGGGTCATCATGAATGCCCGTCTCGGTGCCAACAGGCGACCCGACTTCAGGTCGATGACACCGTTCGCCGTGCCCAACAGCATCGGATTGGCGTTCAGCTCGTGCAGTCTTGCCGTCATCATCGGCTTGGCCAGTTCCAACATGTTCTGAATGCCAGCCCGGTTAAGGCTGCTAGAACCGTGTCTGAGCACTGCATAAGCCCAAGACAGCTCCTCTTTCTTGCACGCCTGCTTGATCAACATCTGCCCGATTTCCTGGATCTCTTTGCCCACGGTTTGAGCAAGGATCATGGGCGTCAAGTCATTCTGGGTCCAGTGCGTACCATCGAAGTAGATAAAGCCACCTAACTCAGGGACGAACTTCAGGTTATGCCCGTGCATCTGCACGAACCGTTCAGCGTTGGCCGAATCGTTGAGCTCGTTTTCAAAGATGGCTGTACGTGGCATGACCTTGACGACTTCCGGCTGCTGATCATCGTCCTGAACGGCTTCGGCTTCGGCTTCGGCTTCGGCTTCGGCTTCGGC
>NZ_JAPDBZ010000210.1:1226-2588 GCF_027705505.1 Aeromonas sp. QDB56 | reverse complement strand
CTTCGGCTTCGGCTTCGGCTTCGGCTTCGGCTTCGGCTTCGACCTCAGCCACAGGCTCAACCAGGGTGAATGCTGCCACCAGCTCGGTCAGAGGCAAGGGGTTGTCGCTATGCAGGTATTCGTCGATGTCCTTGACGCTATCCGGCAGCTTGACTTGGGTCAGCTTGAGGCCCAGCCGAGCCATCTTTGAGCGGTACTTGTCGCCCGCTTCATCAGTGTCGAAGAAGGTTACGACGTCACGGTCAGCCAGCTCACGCTTCAACCACTCCAGCTGGGTCTGTGACAGCGTGCCAATGCTAGCCAGCACAGGGCCCGGCCAACCGGCATCCACCAGCGACAGGCGGTCATTCTCCCCTTCTACCAGGGCGACAGGGCCGGGGGCATTCAGACACTCTTCCCCGTAGAACTGCACCCCGTTAAGCCAACAGGCGCTCGGCAGTTGGTACTGGTGCTGCTTGTTCGGGTCCTTGAAGGTGAAGCGGCTGACTTGTCCGTTGCGGTCGAAGTGCGGGAACACATAGACACCGCTCGGGAAGAAGTCACGAAGCAGATCTGGGGCATCGTTGCGAAGCTTGACCAGACCGGAGGCCAGTCGCTCCTCTTGGCTGAACCCTGCATCCTTCAGAACCTTGTTCAGGCCACCGGAGAAGCCGATATCCAACCCCACCAACACCTCCTCAGAGTGGCCACGCCGCTCCATCAGTTCGTCTACATCCAGACGGGACTGATAGTGACTAGCTGCGAGATTGAAGAGTTCTTGCAGGCGAGCAGGTGGGGCCGTGTAGATCGGCTGCTCCAGCTTCACCACTTTGCGAACGGTTGGGGTGACTGCCAGTTCTCCCAGCAGGAGCAGACGAGCAGCATCAGATGCCTTGTCGGCTTGACCGCACTTGACGACTAGATCGAACACGTCGCCTCTTTCCTCGCAACTGAAGCAGTGGAAGCTATCGTCGTCAGGATAGAGGGTGAAGCAGTCGTTATGGCCACATAGTGGGCAACTGGCATCGTCCAGTCGATAGGTGTTGGAGCCGACTTTCTTTACGTCTTGCCCGGTCAGGGCTGAGGCGACATCCATGATGGGGAACTGCTCTTTGATGGCAGCAAAGTCGATAGTCAGGGAGTGGCCTGCATCGGCCAGGGCAAATTCAAGGTCAAACTTGGTGGATTGAGACATGATGTCTCTCCTCTTAGATGACCGCTGCTGTGGAACTAAAATTAGGTTGTGTGTGTTCCAAGCGGCGGTAATCAGATCGGGTAACAGCGCCCCCCGTGGGCCTATGGCGTGAGCCAAGGTGCGATGTGCGGGGGCGTCTGCCCGCCGACAACCCCGACTATACGGATCGGCAGAAGCAATACAACCCC
>NZ_JAPDBZ010000210.1:0-1128 GCF_027705505.1 Aeromonas sp. QDB56 | reverse complement strand
CGGGCCAAACGGGAAAATCAAAAACGGCAGATTTTCACAGCCAGCACCGAGGCCACGACTGGAGGCCAGATGCTGTGATAGGATCACGCTATTTCGAGCGTTCCACGGGGTTTCCATGACAACCAATATCTCATCCCTTGCCAACCTTATCTGGTCGGTGGCTGACCTCCTGCGAGGTGATTTCAAACAGTCCCAGTATGGCCGCATCATCCTGCCATTCACCGTGTTACGTCGTCTTGAGTGCGTACTGGCCCCGACCCGTGACAAGGTGCTGGCCACCGCCGAGAGCACCAAGGCCATGCCCGAGCTGGCCCGCCATAAGCTGCTGCTCAATGCCGCCGGGCAGAGCTTCTACAACACCGCCAAGCTCACCTTGGATAACCTTGGCGAGAAGCAGATTGGCGACAACCTGGATGCCTATGTGCGGGGCTTTTCCCGTGAGGCATTCGAGGTGTTCGAGCACTTCAACTTTGCCGCCAGCATCGATCTGCTGGAAGATGCCGACCTGCTCTACAAGGTGGTTCGCAACTTCGCCAACGTCGATCTCTCCCCCGAAACCGTCGACAACTACCACATGGGTCTGGTGTTCGAGGAGCTGATCCGCAAGTTTGCCGAGAGCTCCA
This sequence comes from Aeromonas sp. QDB56, assembly GCF_027705505.1. NCBI lineage: Bacteria > Pseudomonadati > Pseudomonadota > Gammaproteobacteria > Aeromonadales > Aeromonadaceae > Aeromonas > Aeromonas sp. QDB56. Next base: position 505 of record NZ_JAPDBZ010000210.1, on the reverse strand, counting down.
ACGAGACCGCCGGTGAGCACTTCACCCCCCGTGACATCGTCCGCCTGACCACCTCCCTGGTGTTTGCCGCCGATGACGAGGCCCTGACCACCGCAGGCGTGGTGCGGACCATCTATGACCCCACCGCGGGCACTGGCGGCTTCCTCTCCTGCGGCATGGAGTACCTGCACGAGCTGAACCCGGCGGCCCGTCTGGCCACCTTCGGGCAGGAGCTCAACCCCGAGTCATTCGCCATCTGTAAGGCCGACATGCTGATCAAGGGGCAGGACATCAGCAACATCAAGCTGGGCAATACCCTCTCCGACGACCAGTTGCCGCTGGAGAAGTTCGACTACTGCCTCTCCAACCCGCCATTCGGGGTGGACTGGAAGAAGGTCGAGAAGCAAGTGCGGGACGAACACCTGCTAAAGGGCCACAGCGGCCGCTTCGGGGCAGGTCTGCCCCGTGTCTCTGACGGCTCACTCTTGTTCCTGCAACATCTGATCGCCAAGATGAAGCCGGAGGG
>NZ_JAPDBZ010000209.1:0-4296 GCF_027705505.1 Aeromonas sp. QDB56 | reverse complement strand
TGGTGTGTTTGGAGACAGCCAGTTTACCAGCACCCTGTCTGTCAACTTCCACTTCCCCAAGATCCCGCGAAGAACCTCATTTTTGGTGGGGCTCGCGGGGTTGTTGGTGGCAGTGAGACATTGAAGAGGGAGGCGGGACCTGGCCGCCATGGATGCAGGGGAAATGGCGCAGAAACGCACAAGGGGCTGGCATCATGACGATGCCAGCCCCTTGCTGTGTATGGTGTTCCCGACTGGAGTCGAACCAGTGGCCTGTCCCTTAGGAGGGGATGGTTATAAGAGCTTTTAAATAAAAAATATCGTTAAAAAACAATGGGTTAAGTGCATTTTTGGATTTGAATAGCGCTGAAATAGCGCAAAATAATGCTTGCAACGCATGCGGAAATGCATTATTGGGTGGTGAGATGAGGTTACGAGATGGCGTCCCAGGCAGGATTCGAACCTGCGACCTCGCCCTTAGGAGGGGCGCGCGCTATCCAGCTGTGCCACTGGGACGTGCGTGCATTATATAAAAATACTAATAAAAATAAACAGCTGCGTAGATTTACTGTCGAAAAGCTTATTTTTTAGCCTGATTGTGTGCTTGTTGTTCAGATTTTTTGGGTAGGGAGCCACCACACGGCTAAAAATGATTTTTAGTCCTCGATTGCTAACTCTAATCTGACCTCATCGAGGCTTATGTAGTGCCCTTTTTGCCATTCATGATATCGATAATTGGATCGCCAGCGGCCACCGAGGCGCAGATTGGCCCGTTGTCAGCCGACAATCACTGTTTGCCAGGGTCTGAGTTCCATTTCACGATACCTGTAGCAGTTCCGGCCTATTTGGGTTTTGGCGCAGATCACCTCGTTGTCAGCCGACAATCGCTGCCTGTCAGGGTCAGATTTCCATTTCACGATACCTATAGTAGTTCCGGCCAGCGGGTACTCAGGCACAGATAAGCCTGTTGTCAGCCGACAATCACTGTTTGCCAGGGCCATATTTCCATTTCACGATACCTGTAGCACATCGGGCCAGCGGGTACTCCGGCGCAGATCAGCCCGTTGTCAGCCGACAATCGATGTTTGCCAGGGTCAAAATTCCATTCCACGATACCTGTAGCAGTTCAGGCCAGCGGGCCACTCTGGTGCAGATCAGCCCGTTGTCAGCTGACAATCGCAGCCAGTCAGCAGAGAGGGTTCCATTTCACGATACCGATAATGCGGTTGTCAGCGGGGCTGAGGTGCAGATCACTCCGTTGTCAGCTGACAATCGCAGCCAGTCAGCAGCGAGGGTTTCATTTCACGATACCTATAGCGGTTCCGCACTCGGGCACACCGGTGCAGATCACCTCGTTGTCAGCCGACAATCATTGTCTGCCAGGGTCAGAATTCTATTCCACGATACCTGTAGCAGTTCAGGCCAGCGGGCACTCTGGTGCAGATCAGCCCGTTGTCAGCCGACAATTACTGCCTGCCAGGGTCAGAATTCCATTTCACGATACCTGTAGCACATCGGGCCAGCGGGTACTCCGGCGCAGATCAGCCCGTTGTCAGCTGACAATCGCAGCCAGTCAGCAGCGAGGGTTCCATTTCACGATACCTGTAGCACTTCGGGCCAGTGGGTATTCTGGTGCAGATCAGCCCGTTGTCAGCCGACAATCGAGCTTGCTGGGGTCAGATTTCCATTTCACGATACCTGTAGCAGTTCCGGCCAGCGGGTACTCATGCACAGATCAGCGTGTTGTCAGCCGACACTCGCTGCCTGCAATGAGCCAAATTCCATTTCACGATACCTATAGGGAAGGTGCTAACAAGTCACTTGGCACAAAAACACACCATTCTAAATTATTGATATTAAATGGCTAAACTTTTTAGTTTTGGCACATAGGGTACTTATTCGGTATCTATTCACCAGGACGGGGTTGACGGCATCAGTTCTGCCGGGATGGGATAATCTGTCTTCTCGATGCACGCCCTGACCACGGCCCTCAACCACTCCTGTGGGCAGCGGCCCAATCGCTTGCCGGTCTCCACCAACGACAGGATGCGCTGGCGAAACAGCTCGCCCCGGTGAGACCACACGCCGTAGCTACCCTTGCGCCAGAGCACATAGCCACGCAGCGCCCGCTCCGCCTCGTTGTTGGTCAGCGCTATTTCGTCGTCAGTCATAAACCGCCACAGCATCTCGTCATCCCGCAGCAGCAACTGGCATCGTCCACGGTAGCGTTTGCTGCACAACAGGGCGCCGCGCTCCAACTGGCTTCGCCAGCTTTGCCGGTAACGCGCGAGCCTGCGCAGGTATTTCTGCTTGCTCAACGCACCGCTTTCCCAACGGTGCCGGGTACGAAACACCGCATCCGCCAGCAAGACCAACCGGGCACCGATGGGCTGGTTGCACTGCTCGCTACTCTCGGCGATGGCCGCGAGATTGCGGGCCACGTGGGCCCAGCACAGTTGCCGCTGGTCGGCGTCGATAAACCGGTAGCCGGCGTACTGGTCGGTCACCAGCACCCCGTCAAACTCGGCGCCCAGCAGCCGCTTGGCCGCCTCCTGACCACGGCCATAGGCCGTCATGAAGCAGACGGCTATCTTGCTCAGCGCCAGCCACATCCAGCGGCGCTCTCCACCCCGCTGATGCCGGGTCTCATCGGCATGAACGTGGGTGGCCGTCTGCACCTGCTGCTTGATGGCCTGGTAGGTCGGGGTGAGCATGGCACTCACCCGCCCCTGCGCCTCACTGATGGCGCCCCGGCTAAAACTCAGGCCGAAATGCTGTTTGAGCTGCTGCTGTATCTGGCTGACGCTCTGGTGAAACTGGCCGCTTTGCAGCGCGATGTAGCTGAGCAGATTGGCCCCCATCTGGCTGCTGCTGACGTTGTCTGGCAGTGCGGCCTGGGTCGTGCCGATACACCGTGAGCAGGTCGCACGATACAGTTGGTGTTCGGTGACGAGATAGCTCACCTCGGGCAGCTCGAACACCTGATGAACCTGATAGGGTTTGGCATGGGCCACCATGTCCCCGCCACAGCAAGCGCAATCGGCGGCAGGGTAATGCGGGACCAGGGTCAGGCGGGCATCAAGCGGATGCCGCTCGCGGCGATGTCCCTTGTGACCGGGCTGCGCCCCCCGTTGCTTGCCGGACGCCGGACGCTTGCGGGCCGGCGGCGGTGCACCGGGGCCGTCGCTGGAAGGCGGCTTGGAGGAGTTGCCGCTGTGCTGATTGAGGCGGTCCTCCAGCTCGGCGATGCGGTCGAGGAGCTTATAAATCAGCTCGTTGGCCTGCTCCAGAGTGGTGGGCATTCCCGCGGAATGCATGGTGTTTTTGCTCATGGGGGGAGCGTATCTAAGGAGCAGGATCAAGCAAGCAGGAAAGTGGGATCAAGAGACGATCGTCTCATTTTTCCTGTGTCAATACTGTTCCGGTGAATACTTACCTTATTCGCACCTTCCCAAGAAGCATTGTGCTTTTAAACCCTTGATTCCTATTCCAATACGGCCAGGTCACCGATTTGGACATTGAACGGCGAATATTTGTTCTGACTGCTGATGATGGCGCCATCCTCGAACACCTGTACCACCTCGAACAGACCGTCTGCGGGGTTGCGCATCATGCGGGACTTGCCATAGGGGTCGACGAAGTCGGCGCTGTGCTGGACCCGGAACTGGTCCCCGAGTTTGACCCCGTTGCGACGGCCCAGGTTGATGTGGGGGCCGCGCTCGTGCTGGGCCACGATCCGGGCGGTGACGGGGGCACAGGCGAGTTCGGCGGCGATGTCCTGGGCCGCCTCCTTCAACTGGTAGCCCACCTCCTGGCCAAAGCTCGACTGCCAGAACTGGCCACCGCTGCTGCCCACCTGCTCCCGCTTGGAGAAGGTCCAGTTGGCGCGGCCCTTGTACTCCTTGCGGCCGAGCAGGCTGCCGTTGATGCCGTCGAACAGGTAGAGCTGCATGGAGAAGTTGCGCACGGGATCCTCATACCAGCTGGTGAGGGCGTTGCCCTGGGGCTCGAGGGAGAGGTCGTCGATGCTGCCGAGCACCAGATACTGGCTGTCGGTGCGCAGGCTCAGGGCCTTGATCTCCTCGAGGGCGCTGCGATCCCCCTGTTGCAGATGGAGAGGGTCGATGCGCAGGTTCTCGTCCAGCCACTGGCGAGCGACCACCTGGGGCGTCGTCGCCAGGGTTTCAAACAGCCGGCGGGAGAGGTCGGCGGGCATGTCGTCCAGGGCACCGGTGCTCGCCGGCCTTGTTGCACAAATCGGGGAACTATCTAGCCAAGTGGTGATCTGATCTCCCGGATCAATCACCGAGCACAGTC
>NZ_JAPDBZ010000208.1:0-4520 GCF_027705505.1 Aeromonas sp. QDB56 | reverse complement strand
GACTCATGATGAACCCTTTTTCATGGCTCCAGATGACAAACATGATCTCATATCAGGGACTTGTTCGCACCTTCCCTAGGATTGCAGTGTTCTGTGTGGGCTCCTCGTCATAGAGCAAAGGAGCTTGCAGTCTCATGAATCGCCCCTAGTTTCCGATCAAAATCTGTTACAGGTTCCTGAGCTCTATGCCTACATACCTACCCAACTGATGGAGTGCTTACAAGATGAAACCAATGAGAACCATCATCTAATTCTGTTTTTTGACCTAGAACAGCGCAGTAAGCCCTCTCCCCACATGATGTGAATCGCCCCCAGTTCCCTAGACACCTCACAGCCTTAAAATGAGCAACTATTGGAGGTGTTATGACCCGTCAGCGTTATCCAGAAACATTCAAAATCGAAGCCGTTAAACAAATCACCGAGCGCGGATGGCCGGTGGCTGACGTTGCACGCGCCCTTGGGGTATCCAGCCACAGTCTGTATGCCTGGCTCAGGCAGTACGGCAAGCCTGCTGACCAGCAGCTCGAAGAGTCTGCCTTGCAAGCCGAGATCCGCCGCCTGAAAGCCGAACTGCGCCAAGTCACCGAGGAGCGCAATATCCTAAAGGAGGCCGCCGCGTACTTTGCCAGCGAGTCAAGGAAAGGTACGCGTTCATAACCTCCCGACTCGACCGCTACAGTGTCGTTACCCTGTGCCAGACCCTGGGGGTTCACCGAAGTGGCTTCTATGCGTGGCTGAAACAGCCCGTATCGCCACGACAGCAGGAGGACGAACGACTGATCGGATTGGTCAAGCAATCCTGGTTGGAAAGTGGTGCTGTCTACGGCTATCGCAAGATCCATCGCGACCTTCGTGACGCAGGGGAAGGCTGCGGCATGCACCGTGTGGCCAAATTAATGACGCGGGAAGGACTGCGTTCGCAAACAGGTTATCAACGCCGCAAGGGGCATTATGGAGGCAAGAGCACGCAGGCGGCCCCAAACACGCTGGCACGTCAGTTTAAGGTGCCAGCCCCCAACATCTCCTGGGTGACTGACATTACCTACATCCGTACTCAAGAAGGGTGGCTGTACCTGGCGGTGGTGCTCGACCTGTTCTCTCGCCAGATCGTCGGCTGGGCGATGAAGTCACGCATGACGGCAGACTTGGCGGTTGATGCGTTATTGATGGCCGTCTGGCGGCGCAAGCCCAAGCAGCCGGTACTGGTGCATTCGGATCAGGGCAGCCAGTTTACCGGTGGTGAATGGCAGGACTTTCTGAAGACCCACAACCTGAGTTGCAGCATGAGCCGACGGGGTAACTGTCACGACAACGCGGTCGCCGAGAGCTTCTTTCAGTTGCTCAAACGGGAGCGGATCAAGCGCAGGATTTACGCGACAAGAGATGAAGCCCGCAGCGACGTATTTGATTATATCGAAATGTTTTACAACCCAATCAGACGCCATGGTTCCAATGATGGGTTGTCGCCGGTAGAGTTTGAAAGGCAGTTTATTTGTCAGCAACAGAGTGTCTAGAAAACCAGGGGCGATTCACTTCGACCTCAAGAACATGCAGGTAGAAACTGGGGCACAAACTATGCGCCAAGCCAAAAAAAGTCCCTTTCGAAACTCATTTTTGGGATGAAAGCGATTGGTAGTTCGGCACAATTTTGAAAAACCATAAAAGATTACCATGTCACAGCAAGGCTCTAGATGACGCGAAAAGAACCTCATATGAAGCCCAATTAATGAGCGTCCGATCTAGATTTGTCTCTAACCACAACCAATATGTTGCATATGCCACATTCAAGGTGTATATATGGCATATGCCAGTAAGGAACCCTAATGGCTAGACCTAAGATTCCACGTAACATCTGTGGCCGCCCAGCGGATAGTTGCTTCAAGCCAAATGCTCGACCCATGAGCCAGTTGGAGCAAGTTCGCTTGAAAGATGATGAGTTTGAAGCCTTGCGATTGGTCGATTTACTCGGCATGCAACAGCAAGAAGCGGCGGTGGAGATGGGGGTTTCCCGGCAGACACTGGCCAATGTTCTGAAAGCAGCCCGTTTCAAGGTCGTGGACTGCTTAACCCAGGGCAAGGCCCTTATGATGCACCTTGAGGATGAAGGAGTTACAAAACATGATCACAGCCATTCCAATGATTGATGATCGGGTCGCCAACCATTTTACCAAGGCTAATTGCTTAGTCTTTCTAGATGAACGTGGCGTTGAGATTAACCGGGTCGACAATCCTGCACTGGCGGCTAATTGTGCCGGTAAACAGAAAATGGTCGATCTATTAGCAGAGCAACAGGTTGAGCGGATTGTAGTTCGCAATATCGGCGAGCAGATGTTGGGAAAATTGCTGGCCCGGCAGTTTGTCGTGTATCAGACTGACTGTGGTCGCCGCCCAACTCATGAGCTGGTTGATCCAGTTACCAGTGGACTGAAGCAGTTGCATCAGGCTAGTCAAGGCCGTCAATCGCTGAATCATGAAGTGAAGAAAAAGTCTGGTGGTTGTAAGCATTCCGAAGGGGAGTACTCAGTGGCTTGCTGTCACGAAACTAAGCCTCTTCAGCAAGAGATGGTTCATGGTCAAGGGAACCAGATACACAGACATGGCTGTGGTCATCGCGGCCAGGGTCGTGGCAAATGCTGTCAGTCCTAAGTCAATGTGTGTTGCCAATATTGTTCACTTGGCTGAACTTGTTGGGTGTTGCACTTCTGTTCTGGCTCCGCCAGGTGCGCAAACGAGAATTGACAATATCACCTGAAACTGGTCAAGAGCGGCTTTGTGGTTGTCATACACGATGTGATGAGCATTTATATCAGATATCCGAACCAGTTAAACAGCAACGCTAATTTTGTAATATTACCTTAGTAAAAATAAACATAGGTAAAGGTTCTGACTGAGCATGGACTGAATGCTCAGTCAGATATTTATTATTATTTCATCAAGATGAAGAAGTTGAGACAAATCAGTTGAATTAGACATCTCTAATGTAGTAGCTTGAATAAAATCAACACTCATGGTGGATATCAAAATGACTTTAAATGTTCCTCAGTCTAATCTTGAGCCTGACTTGCCTAGAATTGCTTATTTTCCAGTGTCATTTTTTTCGATGATTATGGGATTGTCCGGATTTACTCTGGCTTGGAAAGGTGCCTCTGCCATTTTCTTTCATGGCATGGCCATTTGGTCAATATTTGCTTACGCGACATCAATAGCGATGGTCATATTGTCAATCCTTTATGCGGTAAAAATAGGGCGTTATACTCATTCAGTGCTAGAAGAAATTCGCCACCCGGTTCGAATAAACTTCTTTCCTTCTTTTTCTATCAGCCTCTTGCTACTTTCTGTTGTTTGGCAGCATGAAACAATAACTTCCACTTATTTATGGATTGCTGGAACCACCTTGCAAATTGCTCTTACCATGTATGTGATGAGCAGTTGGATTCACCACACTCACTACACTCTATCACATGCGAACCCAAGTTGGTTTATTCCTGTGGTTGGCAATATTATTGTCCCTATTACAGGTAGCCAATTAGGTTACACCGAGTTGAGCTGGTTTTGTTTCAGTATCGGGATCGTATTTTGGATCGTACTGTTGACGATCATCATGTACCGGCTGTTCTTTCATGAGCCATTACCCGCTCGAATGACCCCTATGCTATTTATTCTTCTAGCTCCCCCCTCTGTTGGATTTGTCTCCTATACCAGCCTAGTTGGCCAGCTTGATGTTTTTGCAAGAGTTATCTATTACATCGCACTATTTCTAGGCTTATTACTTGCAATGAATATATTTAGATTTTTCAAAGTGCCATTTTTTATCTCTTCCTGGGCCTATTCCTTTCCTTTAGCCGCTTTAACTATTGCCTCAATGAAAATGGCACATCTGACATCATCTGTATTTTTCCAAGCGTTATCGGGCGTACTATTGTGTTTATTGACTGTTTTATTGTTCTGGTTGGTAATTCGCACCATAAAAGCTGTGCTTGCTGCTGAATTGTGCCGACCTGAATAAGAGTCGTTAATTGATTGTACCGTAGGGATTTTTATGATGAAGATTGTAATTGTCGGTGGTGTCGCCGGTGGGGCCTCCGCAGCTGCACGAGCAAGAAGAGTAGCAGAAGATGCTGAAATCATAGTTCTAGAGCGTGGAGAGTTTGTATCCTTTGCAAACTGTGGTTTGCCGTATCATATCAGTGGTGAAATCGAATCACGGGATGCCTTGATACTTCAAACTCCTGATAGTTTCAAAAACCGATTCAATGTTGATGTTCGTGTATTTAATGACGTTATAGACATTGATGTAAAAAATAAAATTATAACGATTCAGCAGACGTTGACGGGGGAAACCTATCAGGAGTCATATGATAAGCTATTATTAAGCCCAGGCGCATCACCGATTAAACCGCCAATACCGGGAATTAATAGTCATCATGTCTACAGTCTGCGTAGCCAGGGTGAGAGCGTGAACAAATTGTTAAATTGAGGTCAATTTAGCCAACCCAGCATCCAGTACCTTTTCCAGATAG
>NZ_JAPDBZ010000207.1:2452-4572 GCF_027705505.1 Aeromonas sp. QDB56 | reverse complement strand
GAAGAGGGATTTGGTGATCAGATCATGGGCTTCACCAAAAGTTCCATTCAGGTCGAGCTGATTTGGGCAACAACGCCCTGGATACCCTGTCGCGAGCACTGCTACGCCATCATCAACTGGTCAAAGCCATCCGCATCCACGGTCGTTATGTACCGGAATCCTTGCCAATGCCCGGTCTGCCGGTACTGGTCGCCATCTTCAGTCACACCAATACCTACACCTTGCACCAACTGCCCTCGACTCAGATAGGGCAGTTGGTGCTGTCGATTGCTCGCTTTTCCGGTCAGGCCACCCATGACCTGGACAACGGCATCTTTGAAGAGGTGTGGGACATGGGTGACAGCAGCGTCACCACGGACAGCGCCGAGCAGGCCGTCTACTGGTTGCCGTTACCGGAGCGCTGGGTCGCTCTGGAGGGCACACAAGTGGCGCTGCACGATAAAGACCATCCGGTGTTCAAGTTGCTCAACGTCACCGCCCGGAACGCGGGTCCGGTCCTGGATATCTGCGATGGTGTGGTCAGTCTGGCGCTAGCGTCAGATTGGGATGGGGAGTGGGTTGCATGACCGAGATCAACCGCTCCTCGCTACTTTCCAAGCTCAAGCATATCAAGGGCATGAAGCTGCTGGTTGAGCAGGCCGTCTTGCTCTACCTGTTGATGGCCGACGAGCAGACGCCTGTGTGGGTCAAGACCATCGTGGTCAGCGCACTCGCCTATTTGCTCTGTCCGGTCGATGCCGTACCGGACTTTATCCCCGGCGTCGGTCTCACCGATGACCTGGGGGTCATCAGCGGCGCCATTGCTTCGTTAGGCAGTCATATCCATCAAGGTCATCGCAGCAAAGCGGCTGACTTCTTCAAGTAACCCCTTCAGAAGGAATTTCATTATGGCTAAAGCCACACAACCGGCAGCGTCGGCTGCTCCGGTCTGGACTGTTATTAAATCCGCTAAGGCACCGAAGATAAGCGCACGGGCCAGTGGTTTGCTGCACTACGATGTGGGCAAGAATGATGAGGGTCGCTACGCCCTTCGCATTACCGCCAACGACACGGGCGGCCTGTTCAGCAAGCACTGGTTATCGCTCGATGACATCCTGGCACTGCTGGATATCCTCAAGGGTGCGCCATTCAAATCGGTAGCGCTCAAGGCGCTGTTTGTTCGAGGCAGTGCCAATAACCACGGTTTCCTCGCCGCCATCCTGCGGGCTGAAAAGTTACTGGTGGCCGCCGAGCCCAACTCGCCGTTCCACCGGGCCGGTCTCTCTCTCAGCGACTGGTCTACTCAGCTGGATGAACCAGTCAATATGGATAAACAGGCTCGCAAGGGAAAAGCCAAGGGGCAGAAGGGCCAAGATGACATGACCGATGAGATAACCATCGAGAAAGGCAATGAGCCCCCGTTTTTGGAAACAGCCAACGACCAGGCCGGTTTGTCAGACAAGATGGATGAGACAGGGGGTGAAGTTGAAACCGTAGACCCGGCGGCCAGTGAGGAGGCCCAACAATGAGCAACCGTGACATAGCACTGAACTGGCAGGGGCTCCCTCTGCCGGTTTCACGCCAGTTCGCAGTATGTCTGACCGACCTGCTGAACACGCACCATCCCACATGGCCCCAAGCCCGTGCTGTCACGATGAACTTTCGTGATCCGGGTTATGGTCCGGAGAGTGGTGGCTTTCATCCGGTGGAAATCCGTCTACAACGCCGAGGAAATCTATGGTCCTTGGTCTATATGACGGACTTCTCCTATGTCGGCATGGGTGACTATGCCGAATTGGCTAAGGAGGTCGATTTTGACTTCTCAAGCCAAGAAGGGCTGATTGCCTATGCGCATGTGGTGCCGTTGTCTGAGTTGGGTGAGTTCTATGAATTATGGGAGGGCAATTTCCTCACCTACCTGTCGCTGGGTGTCTATGCGATCACGGTAGCCACTGAATGATCCCTCCCTATTAATGCGCAAATTTCGCGGGTTCACGGGGTTGGCGTCGATTTACCCAATCTCTCCAAGGGAAAAACGCGCCCCGTTTCCCCCCCCGCTCACACGGGGCGGGCACGGGGCTCGCCGTGAATATGCGGGGCAACCCGACCAATTCATTAACTCACCCATTTTTCCGCAAATT
>NZ_JAPDBZ010000207.1:0-2444 GCF_027705505.1 Aeromonas sp. QDB56 | reverse complement strand
TCGGGGCGGGCACGGGGCTCGCCGTGAATATGCGGGGCAACCCGACCAATTCATTAACTCACCCATTTTTCCGCAAATTTCGCGGGTTCACGGGATTGAGATGGAAAAGCCTAATCACTCAAAGGGAAAAACGCGCCCCGTTTCCCCCCGTTTGTGCGGGGCGGGCACGGGGCTCGCCGTGAATATGCGGGGCAACCCGACCAATTCATTAACTCACCCATTTTTCCGCAAATTTCGCGGGTTCACGGGGTTGAGATGGAAAAGTCTAATCACTCAAAGGGAAAAACGCGCCCCGTTTCCCCCCGTTTGTGCGGGGCGGACACGGGGCTCGGTAGCATTTTTACGGGATCGGACCGGGTAGCGACCGGGGCGGCCATCTGTTCACTCACCTTTCCCGCGTTGTCATCGTGCCGGGCCAACCAGGCCAAGGCGCGATGAGCAACGACCATTTTGATCGCCAAGCCAGAGACGGGTATTGGACCTCCTTTCAACAGCAAAGGGGGCCTATGCCGTGTCTAATCAGCTCACATGTTGAGGAACGAACCATGAACGAAACACCTACCCGATTTAAATTCACCAATCGGCGGATTGCCGATCTGCCCCCTAACCCCGATGACGCTCGCAGTACCGAAGCGGAGTATTCCGATATCGAAGTGACCGGTCTGCGCTGTCTGGTTGGCAAAGGGGAGGGGCGTCGCAAGTTCCTGCTGCGTTATCAAATACATGGCCGCAAGCGGGCCATTGCCCTCGGGCACTATCCAACGTTGGATGTCAGCGTGGCTCGCAAGCTGGCGCTCGACTACAAACGCAAGATCGCCGAAGGCGTTGACCCACAGCAGGCCAAGGAGGACAAGCGCAACCAGAAGACCCTGAGCAATTTGTTTCAGGAGGACTATCTCCCCTATCTGCAATCGCGAAATCGCAGTTGGAAGACGGATGAACATCGCTTCCGTAATCACCTACGGCCAATCTTCGGCAATCTGATCCCGGAGGAAATCACCGTTACCCGCATCCAGAACATGCAACAGATGTTGCTCAAGCGCCTCACTCCGGCCACCTGCAATCGCGTCCTAGCTTTGCTCAAGGCCATCATGACCTGGGCAGCCCGTGCCGGGCTTATCAAGGACAATCCAGCAGCCTTGGTGTCGTTGCTGCGAGAGAACAATCGGCGCGAACGCTACTTCACCCCAGATGAAATCCGTCGCCTGTTCCGGGCTGCAGATCAGCATGAGAGTTTCTATACCGGTCAGTACGTCAAGATGTTGCTGCTCACCGGCTTGCGCCGGGCCGAGCTGGCAAGGGCCAAATGGCAGCACTACAACAAGGAGGACAAGACCCTATATATTCCCCACACCAAGAACGGCCATAGCCGTGTGTTGCACCTGAACCATATGGCGGTGGAGCTGTTGAACTACTTACCGGTAACACAGGGAAATCCCTACCTGTTTCCAGGCAAGCGGCAAGGGCAGCCATTGCAAAATCCCACCAAGGGTTTTCAGCGGATGCTGGCGCGAGCCGGTATAGATAAGGAGGGGGTTTGCCTGCATACCTGTCGTCATTCGGTTGCGGCACTGATTGTCTCCAACGGCGGCACCCTGTTTGATGTGCAATCCCAGCTCGGGCACCGGAGCAGTCAAACATCACTGCGTTATGCTCACCTGCATAACACTCGGATGCAGCAGACCAGCCAGAAAATAGCCAACTGCATCCATGATGCCCTGACCAGCTCTGTACCATCCAAGCCGCTGCCGCTTCCCGAAGAGGGCGAGTGGGTTCAGGCCAGCTAGGTATGTCGGTATCTCATCCAGTGGTGAGATACCGATATCGCTGTTTAGCAGCCCAATGATCCGTTTTCAGCGACCGTCCCGACAAACCGCTACACAAAATCTGTCGTGGCTTATGAGCCTTCTCAACCGCTCCTCGCCGGTTGATAAAAAAAAACCTCACCTGATGACAAAAGCCCATCGCCGATGATGGGTTTTGCGAAAAACTACCTGCCAGCCAATTCGTCACGCCGTGTCGCGGCCTGTTTGGATAATCCGCGACACGGTTATTTCCCTTCTGTGATGGTATGCACGAACACGACAAGATTGCTCAGCGCCTCGGTATGCTCCTCACCCGCCTGTACAGCGGTGAGAGGCTACACCTGAGTGATCTGGCCACCGAGTACAACGTCACCGTGCGCACCCTGCAACGGGATTTCAATCAACGCCTCAGTTATTTACCGATAGAGCACCGCAGCCAGCAATACTGGCTGGATCCGGAGTTTCTCAATCACAAGAACGACAGAAAACTGCGAAAGCTGGCCGAACAGTTGGGCATCACCGACCTGTTCCCCCACGCCAGTGAACATCGTTTGGGTCAGCTGCGGCCTTGTTGCACAAATCGGGGAACTATCTAGCCAAGTGGTGATCTGATCTCCCGGATCAATCACCGAGCACAGT
>NZ_JAPDBZ010000206.1:0-4613 GCF_027705505.1 Aeromonas sp. QDB56 | reverse complement strand
GGCATGCAGTCGTGGCAAGCCCTCCGATGCCATATCGGCTCTTGAAGCTGGCTGAGGGTCATGGGTAATCAGGAATAGCAAAGCCTTCAACTCCCCCTTAATTAAAACCTTGGTCATCCTATACATAAAAACTCCAAAATTAGAGAATTCTCATTAACAATGACAAATTTATAGAATTTAAGGATAATTTAACTCTATTTTTACAACCCAACAAAACGCCCCCCATCTTGCGATGGAGGGCGTTTTTATTTTCTGGCTATTGGGCCAGAGTGACCCAATGTTCAGGAATTACAGGGGCTGTTACAGGGACTCTGCGGTCGCAACCACGTTTTCCACGGTAAAGCCGAATTCCTTGAACAGCAGCTCGGCCGGTGCGGACTCACCGAAGGTGCGCATGCCGATGATCTTGCCGCCAAAGCCCACGTACTTGTACCAGTAGTCGGCGATGCCCGCTTCGATGGCCACACGCTTGGTGACGGCGGCCGGCAGGACGGACTCTTTGTACTCGGCAGATTGAGCGTCGAACACGTCGGTAGACGGGATGGAGACCACGCGCACGGCACGGCCCTTGGCAGTCAGCTGCTCATAGGCAGCCACGGCCAGCTCCACTTCAGAACCGGTGGCGATCAGGATCAGCTCCGGGGTACCGGCGCAATCCTTCAGCACGTAACCACCCTTGGCGGCATCGGCCAGTTGCTGGGCGGTGCGGTCCATCTGGGCCAGGTTCTGACGGGAGAAGATCAGGGAGGTCGGGCCGTCGGTACGCTCGATGGCGTGTTTCCAGGCGATGGCGGACTCTACCTGGTCACACGGGCGCCAGGTGCTCATGTTCGGGGTCAGACGCAGGGAGGCGATCTGCTCCACCGGCTGGTGAGTCGGACCATCTTCACCCAGACCGATGGAGTCGTGGGTGTAGACGAAGATGGCGCGCTGCTTCATCAGGGCGGCCATGCGCAGGGCGTTGCGGGCGTACTCCATGAACATCAGGAAGGTGGCGCCGTAGGGGATGAAACCACCGTGCAGGGCGATGCCGTTCATGATGGCGGACATGCCGAACTCGCGCACGCCGTAGTGGATGTAGTTGCCTGCGGCGCTCTCGGGAGTCAGGGACTTGGAGCCGGACCACATGGTCAGGTTGGACGGCGCGAGATCCGCGGAGCCGCCCATGAATTCCGGCAGCAGCTTGCCGAAGGCTTCCAGGGAGTTCTGGGACGCTTTACGGGTCGCGATCTTGGCCGGGTTGGCCTGCAGGGTTTCGATGATCTTGGCGGATTCAGCAGCCCAGTTGGCCGGCAGCTCGCCAGTGGTGCGGCGCTTGAATTCGGCAGCCAGGGCCGGGTGAGCGGCTTCATAGGCGGCGAACTTGGCAGCCCAGTCGGATTCGAGCTTGGCGCCCTTCTCCTGACCGTTCCACTCGGCGGCGATGTCGGACGGGATGACGAACGGCGCGTGGTCCCACTTCAGGAAGGCACGGGCGGCGGCGATCTCGTCGTTGCCCAGCGGTGCGCCGTGGCAGTCGTGGGAGCCGGACTTGTTCGGGGAACCGTAGCCGATGATGGTGCGGCAGCAGATCAGGGTCGGCTTGCCGCTCTCGGCCTTGGCGGCTTCGATGGCGGCGTTGATGGCTTCCGGGTTGTGACCGTCAACGGCCGGGATGACGTGCCAGCCGTAGGCTTCGAAGCGCTTGGGAGTGTCGTCGGTGAACCAGCCTTCTACGTGACCATCGATGGAGATGCCGTTGTCATCCCAGAACGCGATCAGCTTGCCCAGACCCAGGGTGCCGGCCAGGGAGCAGGCTTCGTGGGAGATACCTTCCATCAGGCAGCCGTCGCCCATGAAGGCGTAGGTGTAGTGGTCGACGATGTCGTGACCCGGCTGGTTGAACTGCTCGGCCATGGCCTTCTCGGCGATCGCCATGCCCACGGCGTTGGTGATGCCCTGACCCAGCGGGCCGGTGGTGGTTTCAACGCCCGGCGCATAACCGTACTCCGGGTGACCCGGGGTGCGAGAGTGCAGTTGGCGGAAGTTTTTCAGATCGTCGATGGAGAGGTCATAACCGGAGAGGTGCAGCAGGGAGTACAGCAGCATGGAGCCGTGGCCGTTGGAGAGAATGAAACGGTCGCGGTCGGCCCACTTGGGGTTGTTCGGGTTGTGTTTGAGGTGGCTGCGCCACAGCACTTCAGCGATATCCGCCATTCCCATGGGGGCGCCCGGGTGACCGGAGTTGGCTTTTTGAACGGCATCCATACTCAATGCACGAATGGCATTGGCAAGCTCTTTACGAGAAGGCATCTGTATCTCCTGCGATTGCTTCATTTGATGGCCAAGATTAAGGCGCGTTATTGTCCCAGCAGGGGGCGCGGCGTGCAAATATTATCTGGGCGAATAAAGTGGCTTTGGGAGCACAATCGCTTTTCTGGGCGGGGAAAACGATTCAATCCGCCCCCTGCCTTACCTCCATGGAGGTGGATCCCTTCCCCATCCCGCCCCGGGCGGCTCCCCCCCCAAATAGTGCTGGCAATCACCGGATGACCTATTTAAAATAGACGTCCAGATGTAGATACCTCTACAGTCATCCTGTCATTATCCGGTTATGGCCAAGGCGATAACCCTTACGAATCGAGAACCAAACATGGCAAAGCTGTTTACTTCCGAGTCGGTCTCCGAAGGCCATCCCGATAAAATCGCCGACCAGATCTCCGATGCGGTGCTGGACGCCATCCTGCAGCAGGACACCAAGGCGCGCGTCGCCTGCGAAACCCTGGTCAAGACCGGCATGGTGATGGTAGCCGGCGAAGTGACCACCTCTGCCTGGGTCGACATCGAACAGATCGTGCGCGACACCGTGCGCGAGATTGGTTACACCCACTCCGACATGGGCTTCGACGCCGACTCCTGCGCCGTGCTGAACGCCATCGGCAAACAGTCTCCGGACATCAACCAGGGCGTCGACCGTACCGACCCGCTGGAGCAAGGTGCCGGTGACCAGGGCCTGATGTTCGGCTACGCCACCAACGAAACCGACGTGCTGATGCCCGCCCCCATCACCTATTCCCATCTGCTGGTGAAGCGTCAGGCAGAAGTGCGCAAGAACGGCACCCTGCCGTGGCTGCGTCCGGACGCCAAGAGCCAGCTGACCTTCGCCTACGACGACGCAGGCAAGATCCTGGGTGTCGATGCCGTGGTGCTCTCCACCCAGCATTGCGACTCCATCAGCCACAGCGATCTGGTGGAAGCGGTGCGCGAAGAGATCATCAAGCCGGTGCTGCCCGCCGAGTGGATCAACAAGGACACCAAGTACTTCATCAACCCGACCGGCCGTTTCGTCATCGGCGGCCCCATGGGTGACTGCGGTCTGACCGGTCGCAAGATCATCGTCGACACCTACGGCGGGATGGCCCGTCACGGTGGTGGCGCCTTCTCCGGCAAGGATCCGTCCAAGGTGGACCGCTCCGCCGCCTACGCCGCCCGCTACGTGGCCAAGAACATCGTGGCCGCAGGTCTCGCGGATCGCTGTGAAGTGCAGGTCTCCTACGCCATCGGCGTGGCCGAGCCCACCTCCATCAGCGTCGAAACCTTCGGTACCGGCAAGGTGGCCGAAGCCCTGCTGGTCAAGCTGGTGCGCGAGTTCTTCGAGCTGCGCCCCTATGGCCTCATCGAGATGCTGGATCTGAAGCGCCCGATCTACCAGGCAACCGCCGCTTACGGCCACTTCGGCCGCGACGAGTTCCCCTGGGAGAAGACCGACAAGGCCGAGCTGCTGCGCGCTGCCGCTGGCCTGTAAGGCTCGAGGTTGTGATAAAAGGGGAGCCTGGCTCCCCTTTTGCTTTTGTGTCCGTCCCGAGGATCCCATGCCTGCCACTGCCACCCGGCCTGACCCCGCCCTCATCGAGACGCTGCTCGCACGCGTCGAGGCCTGCTTTGTGCAGGCCGAAACGCGCCTTGGCCGCACCTTTCCCCGCCCGCAAGTCCATTGCAACATGCGGGGCCGGGCGGCAGGGTCTGCGCGGCTGCAAACCTGGGAGCTGCGCTTCAACCCGGCGCTCTATCAGGCCAATCAGCAGGCGTTTCTCAGGGAAGTGGTGCCCCACGAGGTGGCGCACCTGCTGGTCTATGCGCTCTGGGGAGAGGGGCGCGGCAAGAGCCGAGTACTGCCCCACGGCCGCCAGTGGCAGTCGGTGATGCGGGAGCTGTTCGGCCTCGAACCCAGCACCACCCACAGCTTCGATCTGGGGGTGCTGGCCCAGCGCACCTTCGTGTATGCCTGCGCCTGCCAGCAGCATCCCCTCTCGGTGCGCCGCCACAACAAGGTGATGCGCGGCGAGGCCCGCTATCACTGCCGCCGCTGTCGCCAGCCCCTGGTGTGGCAGCGCGACACGACGGCGGATTGAGTCACCCCGTGTCGCGCTCCTGTGATAGGGTGCGCGCTTACTTCATTCAACTGTCTCATTACCAAGGATATTCATGTTTCGCCCTCTGCTCTCCCTCTGCCTGGCCCTGCTGGTCAGCGCCCCGGCCCATGCCGACAACATCCAGACGGCCTTGTTGCACAAATCGGGGAACTATCTAGCCAAGTGGTGATCTGATCTCCCGGATCAATCACCGAGCACAGT
>NZ_JAPDBZ010000205.1:0-4620 GCF_027705505.1 Aeromonas sp. QDB56 | reverse complement strand
TACTGGTAACCCATTGATATTAAATGACTAAAATTTTCATTTTTTGTTCTTGGGATACTTGTTCGCACTTTCCCTAGATATTGACGAGTACGTCGGGTTTTCTCTTGTTTGAGTTGCCTCTTGTGGTAAGATAGTAATTAATTACTATCTTACAGGGAGTGCTCGTGGACACCCATCCAAAGCATCTGCCGGCCGATGAACGTCGTGCCGTAACTGTCGAGTCCGTCGTGGCGCTTGCCGGTTCACAAAACCCAAGCGAGATAACCACTGCGGCTATCGCTAAACACATGAACTTGACCCAAGGTGCGCTGTTTCGGCACTTCCCGAACAAGGAAGCCATTTGGCAGGCGGTCATGGAGTGGGTAGCAGAGCGTCTATTAGCCAGAATCGATCGATCCGCACAAGGAATCGAGTCGCCCTTGGCAGCTATGGAGGCGATGTTCATGAGTCATATCGAATTCGTTGCTGAGCACCCAGGTGTGCCAAGAATGATGTTTGGTGAGCTTCAACGTGCCGAATCGACACCGGCCAAGCGCATGGTGCAAACCTTGATTCAGCGCTACGGCGAACGTTTGCATCGTCTCATCGAGAAAGGCAAGACCAGCGGCGAGTTGTCTCCCTCGCTTGACAACGAGGCGGCGGCAACGCTGTTCATTGGCACGATCCAGGGCTTGGTCATGCAATCGCTGTTGGCGGGTGATGTGGGCCGTATGCACCGCGATGCGCCGCGTGTCTTTGCAATTTATCGGCGTGGCATAAGGAGTGCGCAATGAAAAAGTTACCCTTGCAAGGCCGCACCCTGGCGCTGCTTGCCGTCATCATTCCTTTGCTGGTGCTTTTTATTTATGTCGGTCTGCGATCAGGGCCGCTCGCCCCGGTCGCTGTGACGGTGGCAAGCGTGGAATCACGGGCTATCACACCGGCGCTGTTCGGCATCGGCACGGTGGAGGCGCGCTACACCTACAAGATCGGGCCGACGTTTGCCGGGCGCGTCAAACGCCTGGAGGTGCATGTAGGCGACCAGGTCAAGGCCGGACAGGTGCTCGGCGAGATGGAGCCGGTCGACCTCGATGATCGGGTGCGCTCACAGGAGTCGGCATTCAAGCGTGCGGAAGCGGCTTTGCGCGAGGCAGAAGCCCGGCAAGCCTACGCGCAAACCCAAGCGCGCCGCTACGAGCAATTGTTAGCGGTGCGCTTTATCAGCGAGGAAATCGTCACCACCAAGCAGCAGGAACTGCAGATCGCCGATGCCGCCCTATCCGCAGCTCGGGAAGATATTGCCCGGGCACGCTCCGACCTCGAAGGACTCGTCGCGCAGCGGAGTAATCTGCGCCTGATCGCGCCGGTCGACGGTGTAGTCGCCGTGCGCGATGCCGATCCCGGCACGACCATCGTCGCGGGCGAGGCCGTGGTGGAAGTAATCGACCCCAAGAGTTTGTGGATCAATGTGCGCTTCGACCAGATCAGCGCATCGGGGCTGGCTGGGGGGTTGCCGGCTCACATCGTCCTGCGTTCGCGTGGTGGCCAGACCTTGAAAGGTCGCGTGCTGCGGGTGGAACCCAAGGCCGACGCGGTAACCGAGGAAACGCTTGCCAAGGTGACATTCGATAACAAACCAGAACCTTTGCCACCGGTGGGTGAACTGGCCGAAGTCACGGTTGACTTGCCGGCGCTCCCGGCCGCTCCACTGATCCCCAACGCTGCCGTCCAGCGTGAGGGCAACAAAATTGGTGTCTGGCAAATCGTGGATGGTGATCTGCATTTCTCCCCGGTCAAGCTCGGTGCTTCCGACCTCAATGGTTACGTGCAGGTGCGCGAAGGGCTCAAGAATGGGGACCAGATTGTGACCTATAGCGAAAAGGCACTGACGGCGCGCAGCCGCATCCATGTGGTCGACCATATCCCAGGAGTGTCACGATGATCAGCCTTGCCGGCCGCGACATTCTCCATGCCTGGGGAAAGTTCGTCTTCACTGGCATCGGGCTGGGTCTGCTGATCGGCGTCACCCTGGTCATGGCCGGGGTGTACCGGGGCATGGTGGACGACGGCAAGGCGCTGCTCGACAACAGTGGCGCCGACCTTTGGGTGGTGCAAAAGGATACTCTGGGTCCTTATGCGGAGTCGTCAAGCCTCAACGATGACGTGTATCGCGCCATCCTCGCCATGCCGGGAGTCGCCCAGGCAGCGAACGTGACCTACCTGACCATGCAGGTACGCAAGGGCGAGAGTGATGTACGCACCATGGTGGTCGGCATCGCGCCCGGCGCGTTGGGGGCTACACCCGGATGGCCTCCTTATCTCGTCGCTGGACGCCAGATCACGCGCGGTCACTACGAGGCTGTGGCCGACATCGCCACCGGCTTCAAACTGGGAGATCGTCTTGCCATTCGCCGAAATCATTACACCGTCGTGGGTCTGACACGGCGCATGGTGTCGTCCAGCGGCGACCCGATGGTATTCATTCCGCTTAAGGATGCCCAAGAGGCTCAGTTCCTCAAGGACAACGACGCCATTTGGCAAAGCCGGCGTCGCACCGAAGCCAACCCGGCCTTCAATCGACCCGGTGTTCCAGGTTTGCTGGATGCCGTGATTGCTTCACAGAGCAGCAACGCGTTCGTCAATGCCGTACTGGTCACACTGAAACCTGGCCATGCGCCGGACGAGGTTGCCGAATCCATCCGGCGCTGGAAGCGTTTGACGGTCTACACCCGGGCACAGATGGAAGACATCCTCGTCGGCAAGTTGATCGCCACCTCGGCCAAGCAGATCGGCATGTTCTTAGTGATTCTGGCCATCGTTAGCGCGGCCATCGTTGCCTTCATCATCTATTCGCTGACGATGGACAAAATCCGCGAGATCGCGGTGTTGAAGCTGATCGGCACACGCAACCGAACCATCGCCGCGATGATCATGCAGCAGGCGATCGCCCTGGGCGTGATTGGTTTCGTGGTCGGCAAGATCACAGCCACTTTCTCAGCGCCGCTGTTTCCCAAGTACGTACTGCTGATGCCGTTCGACTCCATCGCCGGTTTTTTCGCCGTGCTCGTGATCTGCGTTCTAGCCAGCATCGTCGCCATTCGCATGGCACTCAAGGTCGATCCGGCCGAAGCCATTGGAGGTTGAGATGAGTGGTAAAGGCATCCACATCGAAAGTTTGAGCAAGCGGTATGGCGATGGTGACACCGCTGTCTTTGCCTTGAAAGACGTGAATATGCATGTTGCGCCAGGTGAAGTGGTGGGGCTGATCGGCCCTTCCGGGTCCGGCAAGAGCACGCTGCTCAAATGTCTGGGTGCGGTGATCGAACCGACCGCTGGTCGCATGACGCTGGGCGATGAAGTGATCTACGACGATGGCTGGAAAGTCCGCGACTTGCGCGCCTTGCGGCGCGACAAGATCGGTTTCGTTTTCCAAGCACCATACCTGATTCCGTTTCTCGATGTCACCGACAACGTGGCGCTGTTGCCGATGCTTGCAGGCGTCGCGAATGGAGAGTCGCGCGCGAAGGCACTGGAATTGCTCACGGCGCTTGATGTGCAACACCGAGCTCGCGCAATGCCCTCGCAACTCTCCGGTGGCGAGCAGCAACGGGTTGCCATCGCGCGCGGATTGGTCAATCGCCCGCCAGTGATCCTGGCCGATGAACCCACTGCGCCGCTGGATTCCGAGCGCGCCATGGCTGTAATCCGCATCCTCAACGACATGGCCCGCAAGTTCGAGACCGCCATCATCGTCGTCACCCATGACGAAAAGATCATCCCGACCTTCAAGCGCATCTACCACATCCGCGACGGTGTAACCCATGAGGAAGCTGGCGAAGGGCGGGAGTTCGAATGAGAGAACGATTGAATTACAGGAGAATTTCATGACCCACCGCAAACACAGCCACGCATTTGGAACTATCACCCTGACCGTTACGGCCTGCCTGCTTCTATGGGGTTTTCAGTTGCCAGCTTGGGCTGGTGACGCTACCCAGGTTGAGCCACTGGCGCTACGCAAGATCATGCAGGAACTCGGGCGCAACATGCAGGCTATTACCGGTGCGATTTCGCAGGAGGAATGGGTTCAGGTCGTTCAGCTCGCCCCAAAAGTTGCTGCACACCCCGAGCCACCGCTTACTGAAAAAATGCGCATCCTTGCTTACCTCGGCGCTGATGCGACCAAGTTCAGAAACTTTGACGCGCAGACTCACGAGGCGGCGCTGGCCATGAAGCTGGCTGCTGCGAGCAGCGACGGCAAGGCGGTGATCCAATCATTCGCCCACGTGCAGGAAAGCTGCTTGGGCTGCCACCAAGCTTTCCGTAAACCTTTCGTGGAGCATTTTTATGGAGCACGCTAAAACATGCCAGCGCCCCATCAGCCTCGAACGACGGCTTGCGGCAACTTACCTGGTAGCTGGTCTGATCACCGCCGGTCTGGCCGGCTGCGCCGCTGGCCCTGATTTTAAGCGTCCCACCGCACCCGATGTGGCTCGCTACACTGCAATACCAGTGGCTGATAGAACCGCGTCCGCTCCCACGCAGTTCGGCGAAACACAACGTCTAGGGAAGGTGCGAATAAGCAGGTCATTTCTTCCCAAGCTGACTCGCTGATTAAAATTTCGCGGATCTGGGCCGATTTTT
>NZ_JAPDBZ010000204.1:0-4643 GCF_027705505.1 Aeromonas sp. QDB56 | reverse complement strand
GATTAAATCAGATCACAAACGAAGCCTTTTTTCTATCTATTTCAATTGGTTGTAGCTAAAGATCCTGTACATGATGGATCCCTGCTTCTGTTTGGCTATAGATCTTGCCCAGGTCATGGAATAATCCAGCAACAAGCGCCAACTGACACTCCTTGGCCGAATGATGCAAGCGCAGTGCATTACTATATGCCAATTCAGCCACCTCGAGACTGTGGACCAACAGGCCGTGAGGGAAGGCATGATGGTCTTGGTAGCTGGCCGGCATGGTAATGAAGGCGTTGAATTGCTCGGGCTGTGTCGACCAGTAGGACACAAACCGCTGCAGGCAAGGATCTGTGATAAATCCCAGTAACCCAACGAATCGAGTCAGTAGCGGCAAGCGGCCTCTGTTGAGCCGGCTGATAGCATTGGAATACAGTTCGTAGCTGATCCTGGCTGGAACAGCTACCAGCGCATCAATGATGATGTGTCCTTGTCGGTTGGTCTCATAGCTGATTTCGACAAGCCCACTTTCATAAGGATATCTAGATGCAGTATCGGCCGTCAAAAGGGCCTGTATGGGGTCGTTGCCGTAAAGTAGTTCGCAGACCGTAATGGGCAAGTGGCCGCTGCGCTCGATCCTAGTTAACCAGCAGAGTTGTTTCATCATCATTCTCCAATGCTCAGGTTGATGCAATCAGCGAATTGAAGGCACTGCCGTCCTGGCGTGTCGCATTAGGTATAAAACGGCTGTAGACCTCAAACAGCATCTTGGTGGTGCTGTGCCCGAGTTGTTGGGCTATCCACTCGGGGCTTTCTCCGGAGGCCAGCCAGAGTGTTGCTGTGGTGTGGCGGGTCTGGTATGGCCTCCGCCGAGTCAAACCCAGCACGAGCAGGGTGGGGTACCAGATGCGCTTGGTGACATTGCGATGATCCAGTGGATTGCCGGCTTCATTGCAAAAGACATAATCATAGTGGCGGGTGGCTTCACGCTGTTTGAGCAATGCCTGATAGACAGGCTCTGACATTTGAATAGCTCGATAGGATGATTGGGTTTTCGGTGTTTCGACTTTGCCATTGACCAAGGCTTGTTCGATCAGGATCTGCCGCTTATTGAAGTCCACGTAGCGCCAGAGCAGACCATCTATCTCCGCTGTACGCATACCGGTGAAAAAGCGAACTGTATAGTAAGGTTGATAGTCTGCACGTACCCCGGCCAGAAAAGTGCGAACCTCGGCCAAAGAAAATGGTTCAATTGACCCTCTGTTGATTTTCAGTGGGCGAATGTTCTGGAACGGATTTTCAAAATCACAACGCAACGCCGCCTCGTTAAATACACATCGCAACGGCGTCATGATGTGATTGATGCGGTCATTGGTGATGCTGCGCTTGCTGGCTGTATATCCTTTGCCCAGTCGGCCCCTAAAGTTCAGTATGTCCGCACGAGAGATCGTATCGATTGGCTGAGAGCCGAAATTTGGCAACAAGTAGCGCTCAAAAATCGAGTTGATGTTGAGGCTATGACTTGTCTTCCAAAATGCTTCATTTTCCGCCATCCATTGTTGGCTGAACGCAGCGAAGGTTGGCATATTGCCGACTAGCTGCGGCGTTAACGGTGAACGGGTGATCAGCTCTTTTGTTTCTTGGTCGAGTCGCTCAAATTCTGCACAGCGTTTGCTGCTGGGAAAGTAATCGCGATAGATGAATCGCCCCAGACGGATCGCTCCTTCTATCTCCTCCATGACTTTTTCGAGTCGACTACGGTTGAGCTTGGTGTCCTTAAGCATGGTCTGCTCGCGGCAGCGCACCTGTTGGTAGTGGAAATCGAAAAAGAGTTTGCCATCTCGGCTTCGGATGCTACCCACGGCATACACCTCCGTTGGCCATCGGAATCATCGACAGCTGACGGTTACTCGGCTTGTACATCTCCTGCTCGATCGCTTCCCAGATGTAGAAGACTTTCCGTCCGCCAAAAGGTCGGATGTAGTGGGTACCCTCCAAGAACACTGTGTTTTTGAGCCCATGATTGATGTAAGCTGCGCTAAACTTGATTCGTTCAGCAAGTTCGTCCGCAGTAAGCAATGTTTTGTTCATAGAGCACCTCATTGTTCCCACATGGATTTAATGTTCTATGAGGGAACATTAGGGTGATTTGCGTGTTCTGTCAAAGAACATTTGGTGTTATTTTTGAAATATATTTCTTTAGGAGTTTTATGATCCGATTTCGGCTGAAGGAACTGATCGCGGAGAAGGAGTTTCGGGAGCAACGCAAAATCACGCTCATCGAGGTCGCAGAGAAAACTGGTGTCAACAGAACATCACTGTCAAAAATGCAGAATCCGGCCAACCGCCATTCCACTACCACTGCTGCAGTCGATGCCTTGTGTAACTACTTTGGCTGTACGGTGGGGGAGTTAATGGTCCATGTACCGGAACCGCAAGATCCCGCTTGATGTGACCTAAGGACAACATGACTAAGAACGAGCAGCAAAAGGAATTGTATCCATGGCGTGACGTGGAAAAGGCCGGCAATAATCCTAGGCGAAGGATCAAGATGAGCTTGGTCGGTGTCCAGTTGATGGGCGGCAAAGGTCTCAGTTGTCCCTGTTGCGGTTGTTCTTACGAAAAATTGACCTGGTTTGAATTCTCCTGTCCACCGTGGACTTGGCAAATGTCCAGGTCGAATTGATTAGACAGATGGTGGACTAGTGCACGACGTGAGTGCTTCAGCCCAATCGTTATCTTGTGATTATGCCGATATCTTGAACTCGCATCATGCTTCGATCAGGGCTGCCGGTTGGTCAGCACCAGGGGGAGAGCAGAGGTCTTATCTCGTGCAGACCGTCATCGCTTACCTGTCCCGTTTCTTTTGCCATATCTGAGATTGTAAATCTTTCTGTGTAACTGGCGGCTAATCACTGTCCGAGCCGCTCGCCGAAAAGGATCATGAATTGCGTCATGGCCAGTTTCCAATCACAGATGGGCATGGTCCATTTCTTCGCTATCTGGTGCAGGGCTAGGTACAGCACCTTCATCACCGACTCGTCCATTGGGAATGAGCGCCGCCCGAGGCTTGGTGACTTTCCGCAGCGAGGCGTTGAGGGATTCAATGGCGTGAGTGGTGTAGAGCACCTTACGGATCTACAGTGCATAGTCAAAGAACACGCATATCCGCTCACAGTTGTTGGCCAACGAGCGACCGATGCTGGGGTGCTCCTCGTCCCACGTAGCCGCAAACTTGCTCAGTGCCAGCTCGGCTTCGGCCAGGGGGGCGCCGCCATAGATACAGCGCAGATCGCTGGCCACCTCCCTGCATTGCTTCCAGCTGACATAATGCAGCGAATGTCGGTTTGAATATCAGGTGAAGCGTAGAACCCGAATTGCAGCAAAGTGTCTTGTGGCCAATCGTTGTTGAGTAGACCATTAACAACCCTATCCCCCGTACCCGGTTATCATGACGGCGTTTCAGTTAGAAGGCCCCAAAGGCTAGGATCTTCTCAGGAAGGTGCGAACAAGTTCCTGATATGAGATCATCATGTTCATCCGGAGCGCATCCCAGAGGGACATCATGAGCTATCAACTCACCTTCGCCGATAGTGAATTCAGCACTAAGCGCCGTCAGACCCGAAAAGAGATTTTCCTCTCCCGCATGGAGCAGATTCTGCCATGGCAGAATATGACCGCTGTCATCGAGCCGTTTTATCCCAAGGCGGGCAATGGCCGACGGCCCTATCCGCTGGAGACCATGCTGCGTATTCACTGCATGCAGCATTGGTACAACCTGAGCGACGGTGCCATGGAAGATGCTCTGTACGAAATCGCCTCCATCCGTCTGTTTGCCCGGTTATCCCTGGATAGCGCCTTGCCGGACCGCACCACCATCATGAATTTCCGCCACCTGCTGGAGCAGCATCAACTGGCCCGCCAATTGTTCAAGACCATCAATCGCTGGCTGGCCGAAGCAGGCGTCATGATGACCCAAGGCACCTTGGTCGATGCCACCATCATTGAGGCACCCAGCTCTACCAAGAACAAAGAGCAGCAACGCGATCCGCAGATGCATCAGACCAAGAAAGGCAATCAGTGGCACTTTGGCATGAAGGCCCACATTGGTGTCGATGCCAAGAGTGGCCTGACCCACAGCCTAGTCACCACCGCGGCCAACGAGCATGACCTCAATCAGCTGGGTAATCTGCTGCATGGAGAGGAGCAATTTGTCTCAGCCGATGCCGGCTACCAAGGGGCGCCACAGCGCGAGGAGCTGGCCGAGGTGGATGTGGACTGGCTGATCGCCGAGCGCCCCGGCAAGGTAAGAACCTTGAAACAGCATCCACGCAAGAACAAAACGGCCATCAACATCGAATACATGAAAGCCAGCATCCGGGCCAAGGTGGAGCACCCGTTTCGCATCATCAAGCGACAGTTCGGCTTCGTGAAAGCCAGATACAAGGGGTTGCTGAAAAACGATAACCAACTGGCGATGTTATTCACCCTGGCCAACCTGTTTCGGGTGGACCAAATGATACGTCAGTGGGAGAGATCTCAGTAAAAACCGGAAATAACGCCAGAAATGGCGAAAAAATAGCCTAAATAGGCTGATTCGATGTGTTTGCGGGAAAAAAATCGGCCCAGATCCGCGAAATTTTAATCAGCGAGTCAGCTTG
>NZ_JAPDBZ010000203.1:0-4665 GCF_027705505.1 Aeromonas sp. QDB56 | reverse complement strand
CCGATGTGGAGCGGGTGATGTCACTTTGTAGCCGAGATTGGATAAAACTGACCTAATGTTTAATCCGATTGGTATAATAGGCGGCGGGACGAATATGCTCCGCCATCAACCGGGTGGTCTCGCTGCTGCTCAGGGTGTCGTCGAGGGACTTGGCCATGCGCCAGAGGTTGCCCCCTCTCACACAATAGAGCACCTGCTGGTTCGCAAAATAGATGCGCTGGCCCGGGGAGTCCTTGGCGAGCGCACCAGCCAGGGTCAGCGGCACGGCCCCGGAGACGGGAGTTCCTACCTCGGTCACTCTGGCAGTGCAACGCCCCTGCACACACCCCTTGTCCAGCGTGATGGTACTGCCAGAGGTCGTGTCAGGCAGCGGATAGATGATGGCCGTATCTTCCTTTGCCGGCATGGTGACAGGCTCGACGATGCGAAGCACGGTGCTGCTAGCCGTCTCCAGGTAGCGGCTAGCGGTAGCGATGGGCCAGAACCGCAGACAGGCCCCCTGCTCCTGGGCACCGCCCCCTGCGTCCTCGACCCGCACCGAACCGGGGACCGCGTCGCGCACCTCGCGATTGAGCCGCTCCAGGGCGAAACGGGCATCGCTCATCAGTTGCTCGCGGCGGCTGGCATCCCCGTAAATCTGGGTGCCGATGCCGATAAACTGGCTGGAGAAGGTCGCCATCACCCCGAGCAGCAGGATCACCATCACCAGCTCCACCAGGGTGAAGCCCCCCTCACGCCCGGGTCGGACGCGGTCACGGGCGAGTCTGGCACATGGGTGTTCCCACGCGGCATCACGGGAATGTGGCTTGCCCATCAGTAGTTCCCCCGATAGAGGCCGAAGACCAGCTCGCTCCCGTCCGGCAGGCGCACGGTCAGGGTGATGCGCTTGCCGATGGACTCGGCCCCCGGCCCACTGCTACCAAACAGGGTATCCGGGGTGACGGCGATCCTGATCTGATAGTGGCGATACTCCTGGTCACTGACACCCTCGGCATCCGTCTAGGTAAACTGGTTGGCGTCCACCCAGTGACCCCAGGTGTCGAAATCGTCCACGTCGTTGAAGGCATAGGGGCGGGTCTCGCCCCCCTCCGGGCCGTAGTCGGCGACCGAGGTGCAGGGGGGATAGACCACGGGAGGCGTGCCGGCGGTCTCACCGCAGCGAAAACGGCCGCCATTGTGATCCGAGTGCTCATCGAAGGATTTTTGCAGTACCTCGCTTAAGATCCGCTGGGCCAGCTGGGCGGCGCGTACCTGCTGCACCGGATCCACCGCCTGGGGTGCCTGATTGATAAGCAGCCCCAGGACGCCGGTCAGGGCGATGGCCAGCAGGATCCCGACCTGATGGCTGGAGGGAGAACGCCTGAACAGTGACTTCATCTGGATCTTCACCTGGCCGCGTAAAAAGGACTAAACCTTAACATAAACAGGCTATTAGCCTCCAACTTTATGACAAATGACGCATCGACGGCCACGCTGGCACCCACGGGAGACGATCCCATGGCGCCCCTTCAGCTCCCCTCCCCCCTGCACCGGATCCGGCATCCTCTGCTGGCAGCCCATGACGTCACGCTCTGGTGCAAGCGGGACGATCTGATCCACCCGACCCTCTCCGGCAACAAGTGGCGAAAGCTAAAATACCATCTGCAACAGGCACAGACGCTGGGCAAGGGCCACATCCTCTCCTTTGGCGGCGCCTACTCCAATCACATTCACGCCCTGGCCGCAGCAGGACTCAGACTGGGACTGCGCACCAGGGGCATCATACGCGGTGAAGGGGATACCGTCAGCAATCCCACCCTGAAAGCGGCGAAAGGCTGGGGCATGGATCTCGTTTTTGTCGACCGGCAGGACTATCGCCGGCGCCAGGATCCCGAATGGCTTGCCCGGTTCGAGGATGACGACACCCTGCTGGTACCGGAAGGAGGCAGCAGCCCGCTGGCCATCCCCGGAGTGGCCGAGCTTGTCGACGAGGTGCCCTTCTCGCCGGATCTCTGGGTGCTGCCCTGCGCCAGCGGCGGCACCCTGGCGGGGCTCATCGCGGGCAAGCGGGCGCAGGAGCAGATCCTGGCCATCGCGGTGCTCAAGGGGGCCGACTTCATCACCGGCGAGGTATGCCGGTTGCATCCGGCAGCGGCCACTACTCCGGGCTGGCGCATTGCGCTGGATCACCACGACGGCGGCTATGCCAGGTTCAGTCCGGCACTCTGGCAATGGGTGCAGGCATTCAGTGCAGAAACCGGCTTGCCGCTGGAACCCATCTACAGTGGCAAGGCGATGTGGGGGCTGTTTCGCGAACTGGCGGCAGGCCGCATTGCGCGCGGCAGCAAGATCATCTTCATCCACACCGGTGGCTTGCAGGGGCTGGCGGGCCTGCAGGAGCAGGGCCGCCTGTCACCCCGGCCGGGACGCTAGTCAGGCAGGTTGAGGGGCTCGGGGTCGGCAAACCAGGGACCTTGACCGGCATGCACGCCCAGGTGTCGCAGCATCTTCCACTCGTCGCCACTCTCCACCCCCACCGCGATGACCCGGGCCTGGGTATTGGCACAGCCCCCCACCAGACTGCGTACCGCCATCTGGTTGACCTGGCGCAGGTGGATCTCCCGCACCAGGCTGGGGTGCAGCTTGAGGAAGTGGATCTCGAACTCCTTGATGTACTGGGTGCTCACCACGTCCTGGCCCGCGTGATCGATGGCAAGCCTGCACCCCAGCATGCGCATCGCCCGAAGCGGCCGCTTGAGGGCCTCGTAGTGGCGGGTCACCTGAGACTCCGACAACTGCAGGATCAACCCCTCGTTGGTACTGCGCGGCAACTGGAACAGCTCGAAGAAGAGCTCGCGCTGGAACTCGCGGGTGAGCAGGTTCTGGGCGCACAGAGAGAGGCTGATGGGGCAGCTCGATGCCGGTCGCTGGCGCAGCAGTCGCAAGGCTCGGGCCACCACCAGCCTGTCCAGCGGCAGCAGCAGACCGGCCTTCTCCGCCATGGGCATAAAGACCCCCGCCTGCAGCTCCCGGCCCTGTTCGTCGTGAAGGCGGATGAGCAGCTCCTGCTGCAACACCACCTGATCCCGCTCCTGCTGCACAGGCTGGACGTAGAAGTCGATGCCCTGCTCCTCGATGCGACGGCTGATCAGGGTGCGCCAGCGCACCGTTCCCTTGCTGCTCGCCTCCTCGTTGAGGGATTTCTCGAACAGGAACCAGCCGCTGTGTCCTTGCAGACGCGCGCTCTTGAGCGCCAGCTCCGCCTCTTCCTGCACCTTGAGCAGGGAATCCTGTGCCTGATAGCAGACCGCACCGAGATAGACGGCGGTGTCGGCATTGACCGCTTCGGGCCAGTGCAGCCGCTGCAGACTCTTGAGCAACTGGCTGGCGCCGTCCACCATCTCGCTCTCTGACATGTTCGGCAGCAGCACGGCAAAGACCTGACCGGCATAGCGCGCCTGCAGGGCTCCGCTGTGCTTGCGCACGAAGGCGGCGATGGTGGCGCTCGCCTCCATCAGGAGTTCCTGGCTCGGGCGCCCGCTCAGCTCGGGATCCAGCTCTTCCAGACCGGCCAGCTCGATCAGCAACACGCCGCCGCTGATCACGCTTGCCTCCATGATGGCGCTCTCCAGCCGGTTGTCGAAGAAGAGGCGGTTGCCGATGCCCGTCGTCTTGTCGACGAAGGCGTTGCTGCGGATGAAGTTGTCGAAGCGGCTGCGCTCCTTGCGGGCGTCGGCCAGCTCGGTCAGCAGATGGGTGAGGGCCTGACTGGCCGAGACAGGCCACTCCTCGGCAGGGTCATGGGCCAGCTTGGTCAGCTTGCCATCCAGGATCAGCTGGGCACGCTCCGCCAGCAGCTCGGCACCGCGCAACTGCTGACGGAGCCAGCGGATGGAGTACCAGAGCCCGAACACCACGATGAAGATACCCAGAGAGATGCCGAACATCGCCTTCATGGAGTACTCGAACTCCTTGAACGGCCTGTCCAGCTTGAAGTCGGCCCGCATCCCGGCCTGATTGGGGATCGCCTCGCTGTAGGCGATCAGCAGGCTCTCGTCCGTCTGCTGCTGCACATCGCGAAACCAGTAGACCCGCTGCTTGTCCTGACGGATCTCCAGCTCCACCACATGGGAGGCCCGCAACAGGGAGGGCAGCCAGCGGGCAAGGGCTTGCTGGTCATCGGTCACCCCGAGCTGCTTGTCGATGATCTCCACCAGGGAGTCGACCCGGTTCTGCTGCAGCTCCATTCCCATCTGGCGGAAACTGAAGACCCCGCCGAGCATCACCATGGCCATGGCCGAGATCACGCACAGCGTAATAAAAGAGACGAGTTGAGTGGTCAGTTTCATGTGCCTTTCCGTAGCCGACAGCATCCATAGGGCATCATGGTATCAGCCCAGACCAAACGCCGCCTATGGATGAAGATCCCGCTTCTGCAAATAAGCGGGCGGATGCGTCATGCGGCGCCGTTGCGCGGGCCGCAAAAGAGGCATCAAGGGAGAGAACGAGGGGACACAGGCTGAGGAGCGGACAGAAAAATGGTCCCACAACGGGGACCAAAAGAAACACTCATATCAAAACTAACACTCTGTGCTACTGACAAAAATAGACCTGATTACCCATGATTAGCAGTCAGTTACCACGAACTATACTGATCTTACGTACAGTTATCGAGGTGCGAGATCA
>NZ_JAPDBZ010000202.1:0-4872 GCF_027705505.1 Aeromonas sp. QDB56 | reverse complement strand
CGATTAAATCAGATCACAAACGAAGCCTTTTTTCTATCTATTTCAATTGGTTGTAGCTAAAGATCCTGTACATGATTACTCCCTATGCCGCTTATGTGAAGCAATTTATCAGCGCCCCAGATACTCCCGATCGAAGAAGGTGTTGACCCAGTGGGGGCGATAGACGGCGAGCAGTGTCATGGTCATGCCGTTGAGCAGGGCCTCGGGGAAGAGCAGCAGGGGCCAGATGGAGAGGTAGTCGGCGCCGATGGTGTGCCAGGGGTAGGTGCCGCTCATCCCCATCAGCAGGGCGCTGGCGATCACCTTGACCGAGATGCTGAGCGCGCCGCCGAGAAAGGCGGCCACGAACAGGTAGACGAAGAGGTGGCGGGGCAGCCAGGCCCAGCTCGCCAGAAACAGCAGCCAGCTGGTGGCCACCGGCAGGGCGACGCCAATCAGGGCCTGCCAGCCGATGTCCGCGAGTTCGGTGACATCGAAGGCAGCGAGGATCAGCAGGGTGAGGCAGGGGGCGAGCAGGGCGAGGCGCCAGCCCAGCAGCAGGGTCAGGCTGGTGAGGCCGAGAAAGTGGATCTCCAGCCCCTCGTGCAGCCCGGCCCGCAGGGTCCAGAGCGGTACCAGGACGATGGCGCTCCCCAGGCAGAGGTGCTGGTAGAGCGGGTTGGCGTGGAGGGTGCGCAGCAGGGAGGCGTTCAGGCTGAAGGCGAGCAGCACCAGCCAGAGCAGGAGGGCGACGACTTGTCCTTCACTCATGACCTGTTCCCTCGGATGTCACTGCCCGGTGATGAGCCCGGGCGCTGGCGGCACAATGAAAAGAGGCCGCCCTCTGCCGGGCGGCCTCCTGTCTCAATACTTCACGTTGGGGTGATACTTGCCGAGGATGCCCTGGATCCTGTCCATGGTCTCCTTGCTGGGGGGCTTGATGCCGACCAGATCATAGGTATCTCCCAGCACGTCCCACTTGTGCTTGCCAAGTTCGTGGTAGGGCAGCAGCTCCACCTTCTCGACGCAGTCCCCCAGCTCGGTGATGAACTGGCCGAGTCCTTCTGCGCTCTCGTCATCGTCGGACCAGGTGGGCACCACCACGTAGCGGATCCACATGGTCTGACCGCGGGAGGCCAGGTAGCGGGCGAACTCCAGGGTGTATTTGTTGCTGACGTGGGTGAGGGGAATGTGCTTCTCGTCGTTGATCTGCTTGATGTCGAGCAGCACCAGATCGGTGTTGTCCAGCACCCGGTCGAGCAACTCGTCGTAGTGACGCACGAAACCGTTGGTATCCAGGCAGGTGTGGATCCCCTGGGCCTTGCAGGCGGTGAACAGTTCGGCGATGAACTTCTGCTGCAGCATGGCCTCGCCGCCGGAGGCGGTCACGCCACCGCCGGAGGCATTCATGAAGTGACGATAGCTGGTGAGATCCTTCATCAGCTCGGGCACGGTGACCTCGCGGCCGCCCTGGGTGTCCCAGGTGTCCCGGTTGTGACAATACTTGCAGCGCATCAGGCAGCCCTGCATGAACACGATGAAGCGGATGCCGGGGCCGTCGACGGTCCCGCAGGTCTCGACGGAGTGGATCCGGCCAATGATGTCGGTAGTGCCGGTGTCGCTGGCTTCAACGGTCGGGATCCGCTGCGTGCCGGGGGTGGCAGGTCCCTTGGATTCAACGGCGGGGATCCGGTTAATGACTGACATAGACGACTCCAATGGTGCGGACAAGGTTCGAGCGGTCGTTATTTTATGACAGAAAGCCCTATAAATCCTACCAGTTTAGCCCGCAGGGGTGGCACCCAGCAGGCTCTCCAGTGCCTTGACGGGGAGCGGCCGGCTGGTGAGGAAGCCTTGATAATGCTGGCATCCCAGGGCCTTGAGCACGGCGAGCTGCTCCTCTTCCTCCACCCCTTCGGCGGTGACGGTGAAACGAAACACCCGGGCGAGATCCAGGATGGCCTTGACGATGGCCTTGTCCTGTTCGCTGTGGACCAGGGTCTGGATGAAGCTTCTGTCGAGCTTCACTTCGTCGGCGGGCAGATCCCGCAGATAGGCCAGGGAGGAGTAGCCCGTGCCGAAGTCGTCGATGGAGATGAGCAGGCCGAGGGCCTTGAGCTGGCGGATCCTGGCGATACTCTCCAGCCGGTTTTCCAGCACCACGGACTCGGTGATCTCCAGCAGCAGGCGCGACGGGGGCACCCCGGTGTCCCGCAGTATGTACTCCACCTGCTGCACGAAACCGGCGGTGTGGAACTGGCGGGCGCTGACGTTGACCGACAGATGGGGGATGGCGAGGCCGTTGTTGAGCCAGAAGCTGTACTGGGTGCAGGCGGTCTTCATCACACAGTAGCCGATCTCCTGGATCAGGGTGGTCTCCTCGGCGATGGGGATGAACTCCCCGGGTGGCACCATGGTGCCGTCGGCCTTCTGCCAGCGCAGCAGCGCCTCTATGCCCGAGAGCGTGCCGTTGTCGACCCGGTATTGGGGCTGGTAGTGCAGCACCAGCTCGTTGTTGCGCAGGGCATCGCGCAGCTGGTTGTTGAGAGAAAGCTTGCTCTTCTCTTTTTCCGCCATGGCTTCACTGAAGAAGATATGGTTGCCCTGGCCCGCGCGCTTGGCCATGTGGACGGCGGTATCGGCCTGCTGCATCAGGACAAGGTGATCCTTGTCGTCATCGCTGAACAGGCTGATCCCCACGGAGGCGCTGCAGTGCAGCTTGTGATCGCCGATGTCGAAGGGGGCACGGAAGATCCCCATCAGCTCCCGGGCAAAGTGCTCCGCCAGGATCTTGGCGGTGATATAGCCCTGGCCCAGTGCCGTGAAGAGCAGGGCAAATTCGTCACCCGAAGTGCGGGCGAGCACCAGGTTCTCCTGGGGCAGGGACTTGAGTCGCACCACCACGGCCTGGAGCAGCAGATCGCCGCAGGCGTGACCGAGGGAGTCGTTGATGGATTTGAAGTTGTCCAGATCCAGCAGCAGCAGGGCCCCCCACTGACCACTCGGGGCCTGCAGGGTGCGCTGCATGATGTCGGTCAGGCTGCGCCTGTTGTAGAGATCGCACAGGTCGTCGTAGTAGGCGAGGCGCTCAATGTGGCGGGCGGTCTCTTTCTCCTGGGTGATGTCGTGGAAGCTGCAGACGAAGTGGCTGATCTCCTCCTCCTCGTCCTTGACCCCGCTCACCATGAGCCGCACCGGGAAGAGGTGTCCTTCCCTGTGCAGGCATTGTTCCTCCCCGAGCCAGTATCCCTGCCGGTTGACAGCCGTGATCACCTCCTCCTTGAGGGTGTCGCCATAGTAGGTGGGCCTCAGGGCGTCGATGTGCAGGCCCAGCATCTCCTCGCTGGCAAAGCCGGTGATGCGGCTGAAGGAGGCATTGACCTTGAGGATGATGCCCCCGTGATCCATCACCAGCAGGCCGTCGTGGGTGTTGAAGGCCACTTCGGCCAGGCGCAGGGCATCGTCATTGGCCAGGCGCTGCAACTCGCTGGCGGCCCGCTCGCGCTGTTCGTAGAGGACGTCCAGCAGGGGCGCGGGATCGGCCAGAGGGGTGGCGAGCAGCAGGGTGAGCTGCCCCAGGGGGAGACCGTTTGGCCCCGGGAAGGGGATACCGACATAGGCCTTGGCGTCGAGGGCCAGCAGTTGGCTGGACTGGGGATAGCGCAGGGCCAGATCTTCCACGTAGAGACTCTGTCCGTGCTGGAAGATCTCCCGGCCAGGGCCGATGTCCATGGGCATGGGTTTGACGACGGCGAAGGCATCCCCCTCCACCACGCAGCGGGGAATGAGCCAGAGATCCTGGCCGCGAGGCTGAAACTCGCCGATCCAGCCCCTGTGGGCACCACTCAGGCCCATGGCCCAGCGCAGCAGGGCGCGGCAGTAATCGTTGCCGGTCAGGTTGGCAAGCCCGGGTGGGGGCGCGAGGTCCGGGGCGTCGGTCGCCACGGGGTCCGGCTGCCAGTGGCCGAGCAAGCGGGCGCAATGACGTACCAGTTGCAGGGTGTCATCGCTGATGAGGGTGCTCTCGGCATACTCCAGGCTGAGCACGCCGATGAGCTTCTCCTGCTCCAGCAAGGCGCCGTCCAGGCGGGAGCAGACATTGGCATCGGCCAGGTAGTAGTGCTGGCTCAACATGGGCTGGTGGGCCGCCTCCGAGAAGCTCAGGGCACCCCGGGCACGCAGGGCCCGGATGTAGCGGCTGTCTCCGCGAATGGCACCGAGCGCGTCCACCCCCAGGGTGAACACCGGGGTCAGCTGCTCGCCGCCCAGGGCGCCATGGGCCTGGTAGTGCCAGAGGATCAGGCGATCGGCCCCCAGGCACTCCTTGAGGCTCTCCAGCATGGCGTCATACTGCTGCTGGCTGGCCATCTGGCTCAGGCGCGGCAGTTGCAGGGACAGGCTGGCGGCGCTCTCCTGGGACTGGGTCTGCAGGCAGATGAGCCAGAAGGCGTCCTGCTCGTGGGAGAGGGAAATGTGCCAGAGGAGAGCGTCAAAGCGCAGCACCAGCTTGCCCCCCTTGCCGCTGGCCAGCCGCTGCTCGATGGGCTGGCGCAGGGCGTCCGGCAATTGGGCCGGCCAGGCACTGCGGGGCTCGTCGAGCCAGTGGAGCGGCGTCTGCATCACATCGGTCAGGGCGACCAGCCGTTGACTACGGGTATCCAGGCGGAAAAACAGAGGCGCCTGGCTGGCGGTCGGAAGATGGCTGAGCGCGGTAGACGACATGAACTGACACTATCCTGTTGAGCAATTGTCGGAGGGCAAGAATACTGCAAATCCGTGGCAAACAAAATTTCATTTAATTCTAAATTAGATAAGTCTCATGTACAGGATCTTTAGCAGCAACCAATTGAAATAGATATAAAAATGGCTTCGATTGTGATCTGATTTTATCGC
>NZ_JAPDBZ010000201.1:0-4921 GCF_027705505.1 Aeromonas sp. QDB56 | reverse complement strand
ACCAGCGGGGCTGACGCCCCGGCGAAATTCCCCTCCCACCTACGTCGGAGGGAGTCCCCTTTCGCATTTAAGATGGCAATCTTCATTCCACACTCCTCATGGCTGGCTGAAATAGAGATCCTTGGTGGCGATGGCGCCCTTGAGGTTGCGGCTCGGCAAGCCGCGCAGTGCCGGGTCCACCAGTCTCATCTGGTTGTAGTGATAGACGGGGATGACGGGCACCTCCTCCATCAGCAGTTGCTCGGCCTGATGATAGATCCCGGACCGAACGTTGGCATCCAGGGTCTCGGAGGCCTGCTGCAGCAGACCATCGAAGACGGGGTTGCAGTAGCCGCTCTCGTTCTGGGGATCCTGGCAGCGGAAACTGCCAAGCATGGACGACGGCTCGACATAATCACCAAACAAAAATGAACGAGCCAGCATGAAATCACCACTGTTCTTGGCCACCTGATAAGCATTCCACTCCATGTTGTTGAGGGAGACTTCTACCCCCAGCGGTTTCCACATGGCCGCCACCGCCAGAGCCAGCTTCTTGTGGTTCTCCGACGTGTTGTAGGTCAGTGTCAACCTGAGAGGATGGGCGCTGTTGTAGCCTGCCTGGGCCAACAGCGCGGCTGCGCGGGCCAACCGAGTTGACTGGTCTTCCCGGGAGAGGGGGATATCCAGTTCGTCATAACCTGGCATGGCGGGCAGCAATGACCAGGCAGGACGTTCTCCCTGGCCGCTCACCTTCTCGGTCAGCAGGTAGCGATCAATGGCCATGGAGAGCGCTTGGCGCACCCGCACATCCTGCAATTCAGGGAGATTGAGATTGAAGGTATAAAGATAGGTGCCAAGCAGCGGCAAACCCCAGATCCGCTCCGGTGCCTCCTGCATGGTCTTCTGGTAGTACTCCAGCGCCACCTTGTTGGTGAGCTGGATCTCCCCCGCTTCGTAACGCAGCCGCTCCCCATGCTGGGAAGCGAGCGGCAGGTAGGTCACCCGCTGGATCCGGGTATGGGCGTCATCCCAGTACTGGGGGTTGCGCTCGGCTTCGATGCGCTCGTTCACCACCCAGCTCGCCAGCTTGTAAGGGCCATTGCTCACCATCTTACCTGGCTGGGTCCACTGCTTGCCAAACTGGGTGATGACCCGTTCGTTGACCGGCACGAAGGGACGCTGGCTGACCAGTTGCAGGAAATAGGGAACGGGACGCTCCAGGGTCACTTTCAGGATCTGGTCGCTTTCTGCCTCCACCCCCAGGGCATCGAGATCGAGCGCACCGGCATAAATGGACTGGGCATTGTTGATGCCGGTCGCCAACAACAGGCCAGCGGAGGGGGAAGCCTGCGCCGGATTCAGCAGCCGCCGCCAGGCGTAGACGAAATCCCGGGCTGTGAGGGGCTCGCCGTTGGACCATTTGAGCTGGGGACGCAGAAAGAAACGCCACACCAGTCCATCCTCGCTGGTCTCCCAGCGCTGGGCCTGGGCGGGCACTATCATGCCCTGTCCATCCTCGCTCACCAGCCCCTCGAACAGGTCCACCAGCACCACCTCCCCTGGGAAGCCGGAGCGGATCAGGGCCGGATCGAGGGACTCGGGTTCGGCGCCATTGCCTTTGACCAGGGTTTGTCTATCTGAAATGTAAGTCTGCTCAACCACGCTACTAGCCAGTGACGGCGGCACCGCCATCAACCCAAGCAGTAAGGGAGATAGCCAGCGACGGGCTGGCCTGACGGCGAAACGGTAAAACATACATTAACCTCGTTCAATTCTTTTGACTGCAATAGGGAGAAGGCCGGCGGCGCGCCTGGAAACGAATGCATGATGCCGCGCTTGTTATCCCCGAAGACGGCCCGTATTGTATCGGGCCTGCCCGATAGAGGGAGTCTTCCGGGCTATTTTTTTCATGGTTTTATGACGACATAGCGGCCACGGGTGCGTGCGACAGCAAGAAGGCACGCTCCCCTGCCCCGTAAGCAATCGGCCCGGGGTGATATGTCGCCTGTAGGTCCGGTTGTCGTCTACCGTTTCAGGGGTCTTTATGGGTTACGAATGGCTGGCGCTGGCTGCCGCCAGTTTATGGGCGATCGCCGCCCTCATCTCCGTCAAACCGGCTCGCCATCTGGGGGCCTTTGCCTACAGCCGCTGGCGGATGTTCCTGGTCAGCCTGATGCTGGCCAGCGCAAGTCTGGTGACGGGAGGCTGGCAGACCCTCACCGAGAGCGCCCTTCCCCTGCTGGCCCTCTCCGGCCTCATCGGCATCTTCGTCGGCGACACCGCCCTCTTTGCCTGCATGAACCGACTCGGCCCCAGGCGCAGCGGTCTGCTCTTCTCCTGCCACGCCCTCTTCTCCGCCCTGCTCGGGCTCTGGCTCTTTGGCGAGCAGCTCGATGGTTGGCGCCTGCCGGGCGCCTTGCTGGTCCTGGCCGGGGTCATGCTCGCCATCCTGTTTGGTCGTCGTGGCGACAACCCGCAGAACGAATGGGAGCTGGTGCGCGGCCGCCTCGTGGTCGGCATAGCCCTTGGCCTCACCGCAGCCCTGTGCCAGAGCCTCGGAGCCATCATCGCCAAGCCGGTGATGATGAGCGGCACCGTGGACGCGGTGAGCGCTTCCGGCGTGCGCATGGGCAGCGCCCTCTTGGCACACTGCGTCTTGCGGGCACTGCGCCTGCCGCTCGCCATGCCGCACAACCCCATCAACCGGCAAGTGCTCGGCATGATAGGCATCAACGGATTTCTGGCGATGACGCTGGGAATGACCCTGATCCTGGTGGCACTGCGTCAGGGAGATGTGGGCATGGTGGCCATCTTGTCTTCCACCACGCCGGTCATTCTGCTGCCCTTGCTGTGGTGGCACTCGGGGATGCGTCCCTCGCTCCCCGCCTGGGCCGGTGCCCTGCTCGCCACCCTGGGCACGGCCCTGGTGCTCGGAATGGGGAACTGAGCCCCGTCTCTCCTGCAAGAAGGAAGGACCAACACGCCCATCGGCGGCACTGAGCCGCCGATGCTCCCCCGTGCCGGACAGGGAGAGAGGCGATCGCGCCCCTAGAACAGAGCCACTTCCTCTTCGGTCAGCTCCCGGTATTCCCCCGGTGCCAGCTCATCGTCCAGAGCCAGATCGCCGATGCGTTCCCGATGCAGCCCGATCACCTTGTTGCCGATGGCGGCGAACATCCGCTTCACCTGGTGATACTTGCCCTCGTGGATGGTCAGGCGTGCTTCCCGCTCGTCCAGGATTTCCAGCTCCGCAGGGCGGGTCTTGTCGTTCTCGTTGCGCAGGTAGATACCGTCGGCAAAGAGCGAGATAGCCTCTTCACTCACGGGATCAGCCAGCCAGACATGGTAGGTCTTGGCACACTCGTGACGGGGCGACGTGATGCGATGGGACCACTGGCCGTCATCGGTGATCAGCACCAGCCCGGTGGTATCGAGATCGAGGCGCCCCACCACATGCAGTTTGCCCATGGCCGGCTCGTCGAGCAGGTGGAACACGGTGGCGTGATCCGGGTCCTCGTTGGAGCAGACATATCCTTCCGGCTTGTGCAGCATGAAGTAGCGATTCTGCAGGTTCAGGGTCAAGGTCACACCGTCAAACTCGATCTGGTGTTGCTCATTGATGTGAAAGGCGGGCTGCTTGACCAGCACGCCGTCTACCAGCACTTCCCCCTGACGGATCAGCTTGCCCGCCTGGGAACGGGTCAAATCGGAGCAATCGCAAAGAAATTTGTCGAGCCGCATGCAAAAACCTCGGAATCCATCATGATTGGGGGCGACATTATATCGGTCAGACCCGACAACACCAGTACTAAGCGACAGGGACTCAAGATGGCGCCTGACGCCATGATGTGCCAGTGATAGACTGCCGTCAGCAGACCGACATCACACATAATAATAAGCCCAGGATGTACCCATGAAGCCGACGAAGTCTCACCCCGTCATCCCCGTCAGCCAGTTGAAACCTGGCATGTATGTCATTGCCATTGCCAGCCAGACCGGCGCCATGGAAATTGCCCAGACGGGCATGGTGACCAACCCTCAACAGGTGGAGGCGCTGATCCGGCGCGGCGTGCTGACGGTGCGGGTGGATCTTGCCCGCAGCAAGCTGCCGGGAGGGGGCACGGCAAGCCCGGCGGATGTGGTGACAAACGGGGCGGGCTCCTCTCGTCAGATCGGCAGTGGTGAAGGGCGCGAGCTCAAGATCCGTCGGCTCTATCAGGAAGCGCGCGAACTCCAGGGCAAGTTCATTCGCCATCTCAAGGCCGGTGAGCCCATCGACATCACGCCCCTTGCCGCCGTGGCCGAAGAGATGGTCGATACCATGTTCACCCACGGCGATGCCATGCTCTGTTTGGCGCGGATCCGTGCCAAGGATGCCTACCTGATGGAGCACTCCATGAATGTCGCCATCCTCCTGGCGAACTTCGGCCGCTATCTGGGGCTGGATCGCAGCGTGCTCAAGGAGCTGACCCTGGGTGGCCTGCTCCACGACGTGGGCAAGATCATGACCCCGGACGAGGTGCTCAACAAACCGGGCAAGCTCACCGATGAGGAGCTGGAGGTGATGCGCGAGCACGTCATCCACAGCCACGACATCCTGGCCGCCACCGCCGGCATCACCCCCATCATGCTGGAAGTCGCTTCCAATCATCACGAACGGATCGATGGCACCGGCTACCCGCGGCGCCTCAAGGGGGATCAGCTCTCCCTCTACACCCGCATGAGTGGCATCGTCGATGTCTACGATGCGGTGACGGCAGACAGGGTCTACAAACAAGGCATGCAGCCTACCCAGGCGTTTCGCATTTTGCTCAAGGGGGTTGATCTGCATTTTGATGCCGACCTGGTGACCAAATTCATCAAGTGCTTGACATCCTCCCCCACCTTAGCGCTTCGCGTCACAGGAGGGGGATCCCCATTACTGGGTGATAGCTGCTCGCGC
>NZ_JAPDBZ010000200.1:0-4929 GCF_027705505.1 Aeromonas sp. QDB56 | reverse complement strand
AAAAGAGAGTAATAGATCAGAACGGCCGATCGCCGTCAAGCACTGAAAATAGCAAAATCAGGTGCGGAATGACGGATGGATACCACACCCACAGAAGGAAGCTGGACCATGACCAAATCCAAGTTCCCGTCAGCCTACACGATACTGTTTGTGCTGATCGCCCTGGTGGCCGCCCTGAGCTGGATAGTGCCGGCCGGCAAATACGAGATGACCATGAACGAGGCCCTCGGCAAGGAAGTGCCGGTGGCCGGTACCTACAAACTGGTGGATGCCAATCCCCAGGGGATAGTCGACGTGCTGCTGGCACCCATCGACGGTCTCTACAACCACGACACCTATGAGGCTGGCGCCATCGACGTCTCCCTCTTCATCCTGATCATCGGTGGCTTCCTTGGCATCGTGACCAAGACAGGTGCCATCGATGCCGGTATCGAGCGCGTCACCGATCGCCTGCGTGGCCGTGAAGAGTGGATGATCCCCATTCTGATGGCGCTGTTCGCCGCAGGGGGCACCATCTACGGCATGGCGGAAGAGTCCCTGCCGTTCTACACCCTGCTGGTGCCGGTGATGATGGCCGCCCGCTTCGACCCTGTCGTGGCTGCCGCGACCGTGCTGCTGGGAGCCGGTATCGGTACCCTGGGCTCCACCATCAACCCGTTCGCCACCGTGATCGCCGCCAACGCGGCCGGTATCTCCTTCACCGACGGCATCTGGTTGCGGGTCGCCATGCTGGTGGCCGGCTGGCTGATCTGCGTGGCCTATGTGATGCGTTACGCCAAGATGGTGAGAAGCGATCCCAGCAAGTCCCTGGTGGCCGACAAGTGGGAAGAGAACCGTACCCACTTCCTCGGCAACAAGAGCGACCAGATGCTGGAGTTCACCACCACCCGCAAGATCGTGCTGGGTATCTTCGTCGCCGCCTTTGCCGTGATGATCTACGGGGTGGCCGTGCTGGGCTGGTGGATGGCGCAGATCTCCGGCGTCTTCCTGGCTGCCGCCATCATCGTCGGCGTCATCTCCCGCATGAGCGAGGAGGAGCTGACCTCCAACTTCATCGACGGTGCCCGCGATCTGCTCGGCGTGGCCCTCATCATCGGTATCGCCCGCGGTATCGTGGTGGTGATGGACAACGGCATGATCACCCACACCATTTTGCACAGCGCAGAGGGGATAGTGACCGGCCTCTCCACCATCGTCTTCATCAACGTGATGTTCGTGCTGGAAGTGGTGCTCTCCTTCCTGGTGCCCTCTTCCTCCGGTCTGGCGGTGCTGACCATGCCGATCATGGCGCCGCTCGCCGACTTCGCCAACGTGGGCCGCGAGCTGGTGGTCACCGCCTACCAGTCCGCCTCCGGTCTGGTGAACCTGGTGACCCCGACCTCCGCCGTGGTCATGGGGGGCTGGCCATTGCCAAGGTGCCCTATGTGCGCTGGCTGAAGTGGGTGGCCCCGCTGCTCGGCATGCTGACCGTGCTGATCGTGCTCTGCCTGAGCCTGGGCGCCGTGCTGGCATGAATGCCGACAGACATAGGGACAACAACGGGAGCCTGGGGCTCCCGTTTTTTGTGGCTGGCAAGGCAGGACGCCCGGGCTCTCCCGTGGCCTGGCTCCTTGCCGCGCGGGCAACAAAAAGGCGACCCCGGGGTCGCCTTCTGGCATCCAGCAGGGGTCAGCGGGCGTTTTCCAGAGTGC
This sequence comes from Aeromonas sp. QDB56, assembly GCF_027705505.1. Taxonomy (NCBI): domain Bacteria; kingdom Pseudomonadati; phylum Pseudomonadota; class Gammaproteobacteria; order Aeromonadales; family Aeromonadaceae; genus Aeromonas; species Aeromonas sp. QDB56. Next base: position 3,238 of record NZ_JAPDBZ010000200.1, on the reverse strand, counting down.
GCACCACGGCGGCGTGAGCCTGGCGGGTTCGGCTGATGTGGCGCGGGGCGATCAGTACCACGTCGTTGCCGGCCACGGCCCCCAGGATTTCGGGATTGGCGTTGCGATCCAGCAGGCGAGCCACCACGGTAGCGGCCCCCGGGGTGGTATGCACCAGCACCATCTGCTGGTTGTGGACCACGGCGCGCACCATGTCATGGATGGCGCGGGTGCTGCCGGCGGGCTCCAGCTGCTCGTCCACCAGGGTGTAGACCTTCTTGCCGTTGGCGTTCTGGGCCTTGGCGACCCCGAGACGGCGCAGCAGGCGGGAGATGGTGGACTGGCTGATGTCCGCAAAACCGCGGGCGGAGAGCTCGCGGCGGATCTCCTCCTGGGTGCTGTAGCAGTGCTGGCCGATGATCTGGCGGCAGGCGTCGAGCTGGGCCAGATCTGACTCCGGTTCTGCTGGGCGGCTGAGGGTGTTGACCATGGCGACTTCCTTTGGCGATGAGCGATGGCGGTCTCGCCCAGTCTGTCGTTCCGGCTTTTCATAGCGAAAAACACTAATGAGGAGCACTCAAGCAGGGGATGAGCGAGGTATATCCATTACGGGATGGCAAATTATAACCAAAGGGGGAATAAGTGATGTGACAGGGTTCAAAAATGGGCCCGATGGGGCCCACATGGATATCCTTTGTCGGCAGGAAATCAGTAGCGTTCGCTGACGATGTCCTGGGTGAAGGACTTCTCGCAGTATTTGCACTTCATCCGCACCGCCCCTTTCACCTCGCGCACCCGGAAGTAGCTCTCCACCGGTTCGTTGTGGGAGATGCAGTTGGAGTTGGGGCAGTGGAAGACCCCTTCGATGAACTCCGGCAGCGCCAGTTGGTGCTTCTTCACCACCACGAAGTCTTCGATGATGTTGACGGTGGCCTTGGGGGCGAACAGGGCGAGCTGGTTGGCCTGCTGCTCGGTCAGACGGGTGTTCTCGATCTTGATGAGATCCTTCTTGCCGAGGGCGCCGGATTTCAGGTTGAAACCGACGGTGATCCGCTCCTGGGTCTCGATCAGCTGGAACAGCTTGAGGATCTTGATGCCCTGGCCGGCGGGGACGTGGTCGATGACGGAGCCGTGACGGATGGCTTCGACTTGCAGTTGGTTCTTCTCGGACATGATGTTCCCCTTTCCCTTAGACGGTTTCGTTCAGTACCAGTGCCAGCAGTGCCTGGCGGGCATAGACCCCGTTCTCCGCCTGCTGGAAGTAGTAGGCGTGGGGGGTCTTGTCGACGGCGACCTCGATCTCGTCAACCCGGGGCAGGGGATGGAGGATCTTCATGGTGGGCTTGGCCCCTTCCAGGGTCGCCAGCTCCAGCACGAACTTGGCGGCCATGTGCTTGTACTCGGTCTCGTCGAAGCGCTCCTTCTGGACGCGGGTCATGTAGAGGATGTCGAGCTCCGGCATCACCTCTTCCATGGTCTCGTGCACGCTGAAGCGGATGCCCTTCTCTTCCAGCTCCTCGCAGAGGTAGTCCGGCATGGCCAGCGCCTCCGGGGAGATGAAGAAGAAGCGGCAGTTGAACAGGCTCAGGGCCTGGGCCAGGGAGTGGACGGTGCGGCCGTACTTCAGGTCACCGACGAAGGCGACGTTGAGGCCGTCCAGCTTGCCTTGGGTCTCGTGGATGGAGAAGAGGTCGAGCAGGGTCTGGGTGGGATGCTGGTTGGAGCCGTCACCGCCGTTGATGACCGGCACCCGGGAGAACTCGGAGGCCAGACGGGCTGCCCCTTCCTTGGGGTGGCGCATCACCACCGCATCGGTGTAGGAGCTGATGATCTTGATGGAGTCGGCCAGAGTCTCGCCCTTCTTGGCGCTGGTGTTGCCGCCGTCGGCGAAGCCGATGATGTTGCCGCCCAGGCGCTGGACCGCGGTCTCGAAGGAGAGACGGGTGCGGGTGGAGGCTTCGAAGAAGCAACTGGCGACCAGCTTGTCTTTCAGCAGGCGGCTGTCGGGTTCGGCCTTCAACCGCTGTGCGGTGGCGACCACCAGTTCCATGTCGGACCGGGTCAGATCCGAGATGGAGATGACGTGTTTGTTATAGAGTGGATTGGTCATCGTCTGCATTCCCTTTGGCATCAATGAAGGTTTTTCCGGCACAAAAAAAAGCCCCTGAAACAGGGGCTCTTTTCAAAAAAAACGGGGGATCTGTGGGACGGGAACCGGAAACAACGGGGCCGCTCTGGTGCGCTCCACCCGTCTGCAAGGCTGCTTTTTTCATCAAAAACGGCATTGTCCTGTCCCGACCTTTTTCAAAACCGCACCGATTATAGGGCTGGTTTTTGAATTGTCAAAAATTTATTTCATAGGCAGGATTTGCCCAGAAAAACGTTTAAGTGTCGCGAACGGGTCGACATATCCAGAGTGCGTGCTGCGCCTGCAAGGGGGCGCCATCGGCGGCCATGCTGCGCAGGTAGCCGAGCCTGTGGTGCCCCTCCAGCAGGCAGTAGGGATGGGGCAGGGGGTGACCGTCCGGGTAGCAGGTTCCCGGGGCGGTGGCGAGGACGATGACAGGCTCGGACCAGGTGCCCCGGTGCAGCATGTCATCGCCGAGCCAGGAGCGGCGCACGTAGCGGTTGCTGCGCAGCATCTCGCCCCAGCGATCGATCACCTCCATGTGGCGGGAGTCTATCTGCTCGATAATCTGGTCGGTGGGCCAGTGCTCACACTCGAACTGGTGGCTGGCGAGATCGATAAAGCTCCAGTTGGATTCAAAACCGCGCCAATGACGGTAAATCCACTGGGCGAGCACATTGGAGGGAATGGAGGGCACCAGGGGAGAGACTCTGTCCAGATAGTCGGCCAGGGTCTCCGTCTTGCGCTCATCCCGGAAGTTGAGGGGCGCAAGCTGTTGCAGCGTAACCGTTCACCGGGAGGATGTTGACAACAACTCTTCCGGGAGCGGGTAGTCTGTTTTCTCTATGCAGGCACTGACCACGGCCCTCAGCCATTCCTGCGGACAGCGACCTAACCGCTTGGCTGTCTCTATCAAAGACAAGATGCGCTGCCGAAACAGCTCTCCCCGATGTGACCAAACGCCATAGCTCCCCTTGCGCCACAGCACATACCCGCGTAGCGCCCGTTCCGCCTCATTATTGGTCAAGGCTATCTCGTCGTTTTCCAGAAAACGCCACAGCATTTCATCATCCTTGAGCAGTAGCCGACAGCGACCTCGGTAGCGCTTGCTGCACAGCAAACTGCCTCGCC
>NZ_JAPDBZ010000199.1:0-5033 GCF_027705505.1 Aeromonas sp. QDB56 | reverse complement strand
GTGGGTTTAATTGGATTCGAACCAACGACCCCTACCATGTCAAGGTAGTGCTCTAACCAACTGAGCTATAAACCCACATCTGTGTTCAACCGGATTCGAACCAACGACATTGCCTACGCCATGTCAAAGTACTGTTCTAACCGACTGAGCTATAAACCCACATCAAATTCATATCTGCAATTTATTCAAACTATTATGGTGCGTCCTAGTGGATTCGAACCACCGACCCCCACCATGTCAAGACGATAGCTATATCAAGTCTTATGTTTGCTTACTTATCTTAATTCAAGATCAAAGCCATATAAAACAATAGTGTAGCGTTGAATTTATATCTCTTGGTGTGAGTTAATCGCGTCTTTTATATTGGATTTTAAAGTAATCTGGGCACAAAATAGGCACAAATCCAATGTTTCTAAAATGACCACTATCTAACGCGCAGAGGGTCCCATATGAGGTGCCATGCATGATGCAGCAACTACTCACAGGAAGGAGCCGACTGGTATGAAAATTTCCACTATCCTCGACCATATCGACAGTGGCCATATGGCGCTGCCGGAGTTTCAGCGCGGTTATGTTTGGAACCGCGATCAGGTCCGCAGCTTGTTCGATTCTCTGTATCGGCGACATCCGGTCGGTGGCCTGCTGGTTTGGGCCACTGAGTCCAAGACTGCCACCCATCGCGGTGATGGCGTTCTGGCAGCCGGGATTGTCAAGCTGTTGCTGGATGGCCAGCAGCGGATGACATCACTGTACGGTGTTGCGCGGGGCCAGCCACCCAAGTTCTTTGATGGTAATACTCAGGCATTTACGGGTCTGCGTTTTAATCTGGAATCGCAGACCTTCGAGTTTTACCAGCCGATCAAGATGAAGGATGATCCCCTGTGGATCGATGTTACCGCCTTGATGAAACAGGGGCCGGCCGGAGTCGGTAGCTTTATCGCCGCCTTCAGCCAGAAGCCGGAGCTGCTGCCAAAAATCGGCGACTTTGCAGGTCGACTGAGCCACCTGCTGGGCATTCTGGAGATAGACCTGCACGCCGAGGAGGTCACTGGCCCTGACAAGACGCTTGACGTGGTGGTGGATATCTTCAACCGGGTTAACAGCGGCGGCACCAAGCTCTCCAAGGGCGATCTTGCCCTTGCGAAAATCTGCGCCGAGTGGCCGGAAGGCCGCGATAAGATGAAGGGTAAGCTTGGCGAGTGGGACAAGGCCGGGTATCACTTCAACCTCGACTGGTTGCTGCGTTCGGTCAACACAGTGCTGACTGGTGAAGCCAAGTTTCAATATCTGCATGATCAGCCCGCTGACAAAATTCAAAACGCGCTGCAGCGGGCTAATAAATACATCGATACTAGTTTGAATCTTATCGCCGGAAGGCTAGGTCTGGATCACGACCAGGTATTTTTTGGACGTTTCGGCATACCTGTGATGGCTCGCTATCTCGATCAGCGTCAACAGCTCCAACTCGGTCATATGAATGAGAAGGACCGCGACAAGTTGCTGTTCTGGTTCGTACAAGCAGCGATGTGGGGTCGTTTCTCAGGATCCACCGAGTCTTTCATCGACAAGGATCTGGAGGCGCTGGAAGGCGGCGACGGTGATCTCGACCGCTTGCTGGAACAGCTGCGTCTCTGGCATGGCGGCCTGCGTGCTGAATCCGGCCACTTTACTGGCTGGAGCCTGGGCGCACGTTTCTACCCGGTGCTTTACATGCTCACCCGCATGGGTGAGGCGCGGGACTGGGGCACTGGCTTGCCGCTGAAGGCTAATCTTCTGGGCAAAATGAGCCGCTTGGAGGTGCACCACATTTTCCCCAAGGCGCAGCTATACAAGGCCAAGTCACTTGGCTTTCGTAAGTCCGAGGTCAATGCGCTGGGCAATTTCTGCTTCCTGACCAAGGACACGAACCTGCAGATTAGCGACCGGTTGCCGGAGGACTATTTCCCCGAAATCGAAGCTGTGCATCCCGGTGCTTTGGCCTCGCAATGGATACCCAACGACCCGGTCTTGTGGAAGTTGGAGAACTTCCGCGACTTCCTCGAAACCCGCAAGGAACTGCTGGCTGCCGAGTTGAACTGGCAGATGGAAAAACTGCTGCACGGCGACACCCGATGGCTGGCCGGAGATACTGTGCCGCGTGTTGAGCCTTTAGTCGTCGGTGGGATTAGTAGCGAAGAGGAAGAACAGGAACTAGAAGCTCTGAATGGCTGGGTCGAGAGTGAGGGGTTGTCCAGAGGTATTATCGCCTTCGACCATGCCGATCTGGACTCGGGCGAGCAAATCGCAGTGTTCGATCTGGCTTGGCCGAGTGGATTGCAGAAGGAGCTGAGCCAACCGGTTGCAGTGTTGCTGAACGAGGATGCTTCAACCATTGCGTTGGCCAGTCAGGCTGGTTATCGCTGCTTTACAGCTATCAGCTCTTTTCGCCAATACGTGCGAAAGGAAGTGTTGGGAGTGAATCTGAATGGATGACATAAAAAGACCAGACCGAGTCCACTAGAATCGAGTTGTGTTGCTATTTACTGATAGCAGCCGACCGGATTACCTGCGTTACTTTTAGAATCTGGTGCTTCCTTGAAGACTCGAACTACCAACCCGGACCTAACGCTCTAGAAGGACTACATATGAGGCATCCCGAGTTTGCACAGTACTGCGAGCGATTGCCGGAGCGAGGACGGTTCGAGTCAGTACCGCTATCAACATTAATACTGGATCGTGTATGTGAGAAGGTGCTCGCTCGTGGATCTATTGTCGCGGCGTTAAGGGGGTGGTCGTTACCCTGCACTGCAGAGGATCATGGCATGGCTGTTCTCGATAGCATACAGAGTCCAATCATGGGATACCGCCCCAAAGGGAGTGAGAAGGTTGCTGTGATCGCCGGCTTTTTCACGTATCACCGGCTGCTACAGCAACAAGCAACCAGTAAACCAATAGTAGCGGTGAATGTATTTCTATTGGATAAAGCACCTAAGCCAGATTTGAGAGAATTGCTGTTTTTGAATGAATTGACTCGGTCACTTTTGCGGCAGTGCTTTACTCACTCTAGTGCGACAATCGCAGACTATCTTTATGCGTGGTTTGACTGCAGAGCTGAGTCCAGCCTGTTTGGATCGGATAAGTGGCAGCAACTGTTTCCGCAATTGCGTACTAAGGCCGATCTGTGCGGATGGTTAGAGATCAGTAGCAAAACATTTATCCCGACCAGGCAGGGTGATAAGTGATGACAGGCTGGGAGCTGTTACCAGACCTGGTCCAGCATTTTAGCCGGTACGCTAGTCAGACTGGATTTGAGCTCGAATCGTTTGAAATCGAGGAAGTGTTGATTCCCTGGCTGGAAAAAATACAGGCTCCAGCTACTATGCGCGGGCTCGGTCATATCCTATGGGCGCTGAATAATTATTCACAGGATGCCGCTGCAAAAGTGCAGCTCGAACGTATCTTTGAATTACCATCCTGGTTTTTGCCCGCTCTTGGCTTTCAGATCTCGATATCGGATCCTAAACAAGAAGATTTTTTTTGGGACCAAAGAATGGGTAGCGGTTGGTGTGAAATATCCCCATGTTACGCTTGGCTATTTCGCCTGACCAAATACAGTAGAGACTCCAAAGCAAGAAGCGTACAGCTCCTTTTCATTGAACACTACTATAAGACACTGGTCGAACTGACTGACCCGGCATTTAATACTAAAAGTCAAACCCGTGAGCAGCTAGTTTGCTCAGCTAGTCGATTGCTCTTTGATGCCAGAAACCTAGATTTTCAAGGATTAACCGCATGCCTAACTCAGGATGACCTTTCCAGTATCGAGAGGTTAGCGTTGCGGATAGATCGTTATTGCAAGGATGGTGGCAATAGGCTTGAGAAAAAAAACAACGACTATATGCGTACCTTGGTGCATTTCTTCCTTGGCAACTGGGGGGGCGGTCGAAGGGGTAACCGGATCCATCGCTATAACAAAATGATAGCCAGACGTTTCAATCGTACTCAGAAGTCCGTTGTTCAAGGATGCGATGGCGCTTTGCAAGAACTGCTGCCGAGTCTGCTAGACGTGCTGGATCCTGAGGGTGTTGAGACGGATGATTTTTTTCCGCTGCAGACATTTATAGAAGTCGAAGGTCAGTTTACTGAAGAGCGGGATACAAAGGAGATCCCAGATATTGAGAGGGTGTTTGACCGGGCGCTGAATCGGAAGAAAAATATCGATGTCACCAATAAAGTGCGTCGAGGGCAGAATGTCTGTCTGCAAAATACAGAGCTGCTTAAAGCTGGTGACCTGGCACGTTTCATCCGATTTCTACAGAGTAGCCAGCATGCCACCACGTTAGCATTTTGGGCCATGTTGCTGTTGGGTAAACCCCTTGGGGAGTTGGCTCAACTGTATGTATTTGATGATTTGCATGATGTGACATCTGGTCTCTACCTGGATCCAGAAGGAAATGGTTGGTGGAGCTTCCCTGTTTCTTATTCCGCAAAACGCGGGCTAGATGATCAAAGGCGTGGTCTGATAGTCACAGCTGATCATGTGTTCACTGCCTGTCCACGATTCTTCATCTCGTTGCTGTCTGGGCACTACAATGGGGGGCTTGCCCCCTTATTGCCGGATACGTTTACAGCCGAACTGCTGGCAAAGCGTTTAAAGAAATATTCTGATCATCTGCAACGTGGAAGCAGGATCAGCCTCGATAAAATTTCTTCCTTCTTAGACCGCTTTTGTTTCGCTATGGGCACGGTCGACCCGGTTGTGCTCGACTTCAGCTATCAGCTTGCGCTGAGTCGCACTCGTGTATCCAGGAGTTATGCCTGTCTCGAGGATGAGCAGCGAGTTGGAACGCTGCACAGGTTATGGCTGGAGATCTCTCAATACATACGGGCAGCAGATCCGACAATTGATTGTCCAACTCTCTTTGAGGTGCGGTATTGGCATGAGCCAATGGTGGTTGGATCAACATTTACTCCCTCCCCAGGGCGGGATCGCACTTTGTTAATGAAATTTGAACAGGCAGATCGTCTGTGATCTAATCGCGTCTCCATGCAGG
>NZ_JAPDBZ010000198.1:0-5055 GCF_027705505.1 Aeromonas sp. QDB56 | reverse complement strand
AGGCAGCCTGTCAAGGTATTCGAAGAGTACCGTCAGGCGGCATAGGCGAGTGTCGCACTTCGAAGTTGAATTCGCGGATAACGAGCTGCAGGCGTTGACTCAGAAGCTGGAGAAGGCCCGCGCCCTGAAGCAAGGCATGATGCAGCAACTGCTGACCGGCAAAATTCGCCTGCCGCTGGCGGCGGGGGCATAGACGGGGGCATAAGTGCAGCCCAACCGGATGACCGCCTCTGCCGCGAACCTGGCCACCGAGCCACCCAGCGCCGGATTTGCTTGACTGTTGCGTGACTGGGGCGGTTGTTAATTGGCGCGATAGATGTTTATCTATCTGAAAAGAAAGAGATACTTTTATTGTGAGTTGCTTGATGGCGTGCACAGCGGCCACCCGCATACGAAAAGCGAGTGGGGTCATCGTTGGCGTGTTTATCAAGCGTTGGGTATCGCAGGAGCTAGCCACCCATGGCCTATGACTATAGCCAGAGCCTGAATCCGCAGAAGGCGCTGATATTCCGGATCGTGCATCGGGATAACCTGGAATGGATCCTGACCCATGGCCTGTGGGCGGGGAATGGTCAGCAGCAAAGCCCGCACTGGGTGCATATCGGGTTGCCGGAGCTGATTGCCAAGCGCGCGCGCCATCCGGTGCCGCTGGCTCCTTACGGCGTGTTGAATGACTATGTGCCCTTCTACTTCACGCCGTTTTCTCCCATGCTCAGCAATATTCACTCCGGGCGCGGTGTTCCCCGGCGTGAAAATGATGAAATCCTGATCCTGGTTTCCAGCCTGCATCGCATGGCTGAACTGGGGCTACCGTTTGTGTTTACCGATAGCCATGCCTATTACCAGTGGGCCAATTTCTATGTCGACCTTGGCGATCTGGGGCGGATTGACTGGCCACTGTTGCAGCGCCGTGATTTCAAGCGTGATGCGGACGATTTGAGCAAGCTGGAACGCTATCAGGCCGAGGCCTTGATCCATCAACATTGCCCCATCGAGGCGTTGCTGGGCGTGGTGTGTTACAACGAAGAAATAAAGAACAGCGTGGAACAATGCATGAATCGGGTGGGGGTCGCGCGCCCCGTCTATGTCCGTGATGGGTGGTATTTCAGATGATTCGATATACAACAGGCAATCTGCTGGATGCTCCGGTGGAAGCGCTGGTGAATACCGTCAACACCGTCGGTGTCATGGGCAAGGGGATCGCCTTGATGTTCAAGGAGCGGTTCCCGGCCAATATGCGCGCCTATGCCGAGGCGTGCAAACAGGGTGATGTCGTCACCGGCAAGATGTTTATTACCCAGACGGGTGAGCTGCTGGGGCCGCGCTGGATCGTGAATTTTCCGACCAAACAGCACTGGCGCAATCCGGCACAGATGGCGTGGATCCAGGATGGTTTGCAGGATCTACGGGCCTGGTTACAGGCGCAGCAGGTCTCTTCGATTGCCATTCCGCCGCTGGGGGCTGGCAACGGTGGTCTGCCTTGGCCAGAGGTCAAACAGGCGATTGAAACGGCACTGGGCGATCTGGATATCGATATCCTGCTCTATGAGCCCAGTAGCCAATACCAAAATGTGGCCAAGCGGGGCGGGGTGGCGGAGCTGACTCCGGCTCGGGCCTTGATTGCTGAACTGGTACGCCGCTACTGGTTTTTAGGAATGGAGTGCAGCTTGCTGGAGATCCAGAAACTGGCCTGGTTTCTGGCTCGGGTCATTGGCCGTAACCCGCTGGGGGATCCGCTGCAGTTGCAGTTTAAGGCCCATCGTTATGGCCCTTATGCCAACAATCTGACCCATCTGCTCAATGCGATGGACGGCAGTTATCTGCAGTCCGACAAGCGCATTCCGGATAGCAAGCCGTTTGATGTCATCTGGTTTAATGAGGCCAAAAAACAAGAGCTTGCCGTTTATCTCCAGACCGAGGCCAAAGCATTTTTACCGATACTGGAGCAGACGACCGCGTTAATCGATGGTTTTGAGTCGCCCTATGGCATGGAGTTATTGGCCACGGTCGATTGGTTGATCGCCGAAGAGGGCTGTGCGCCGACGCTGAGCGCGCTGCGAGAGGGGTTGCATCGCTGGCCAGCGGGAACCCCGTGGGGTGAGCGCAAGGCGCGGCTGTTTGATGATCGCAGTCTGCAGATCGCCTTGACCCGTTTGCAGCAGGGGTTGGTGTAACGAAGTGGGTATAACGAATAAGAGCGGCTGCGCGGTTGTCGTGGCAGCTTGAGAGAATAACAGGGATAGAGAGCATGATTTCAGTTGGCCAACGGGAGCGGGCAACCCAGAACCGCGTGATCCATCTTTTCGAGCAGAAGCTGGGCTATCGCTATCTGGGGGATTGGCATAAGCGGGAGAACAACCGGAATGTCGAGCCCGAACTGCTGACCGCTTGGCTGGTGGGGCGGGGCGTGGACGCGGCGCTGATCCCCAAGGTACTCAGGCAACTGGATCGGGCAGCGAGCCTGGGCGAAGGGCGCATCCTCTATGACGCCAACAAGGAGGTCTATCGCCTGCTGCGTTATGGCGTGAAGGAAAAAGTAGGGGCAGGCGAGCAAAACCAGACCGTCTGGCTTGTTGACTGGACTAATCCGCAGGCCAACGACTTTGCCCTTGCCGAAGAGGTCACGGTCAAAGGCGAGCATAAGAAACGGCCGGATCTGGTGCTCTATGTCAACGGCATTGCCCTTGGCGTCATTGAGCTCAAGCGCTCTACCGTCTCTGTCTCTGAAGGTATCCACCAGAACCTGGATAACCAGAAGAAGGATTTTATCCGTAACTTCTTCACCACCATGCAGTTGGTGATGGCGGGCAACGACACCCAAGGGGTGCGCTACGGCACTATCGAAACCCACGAGAAATACTATCTGGAGTGGAAAGAGCCAGCCGATCCAATCCATTCCGACCATGTCGATCTGCCGAGTGCCAATCTGCTGGACCAGCATCTGGCACAGTTGTGCAGTAAGGCGCGCTTTCTGGAGCTGATCCACGACTTTATCGTGTTTGATGCGGGCACCAAGAAAACCTGCCGCCATAACCAGTATTTCGGCATCCGTGCCGCCAAGGCTTATATCCGCCGCCGGGATGGCGGCATCATCTGGCACACCCAAGGCAGCGGCAAGAGCCTGACCATGGTCTGGATGGCCAAGTGGATCCGCGAAAATGTGACCGACAGCCGGGTGCTCATCATCACCGACCGCACTGAACTCGATGAGCAGATCGAGAAGGTATTCAGTGGGGTGGAAGAGGAGATCCTGCGCACCAAGAGCGGTGCCGATCTGGTGACCCGTCTGCATGCCCATAACCCTTGGCTTATCTGCTCGCTGGTACACAAGTTCGGTCGCACGCCAGAAGGCGAGTCGGATGACGAAGATGATGGCAGCTCGGATGATTTTATTGCTGATATGCGCCGCAGCTTGCCCTCGGACTTCAGCCCCAAGGGGCAGCTGTTTGTGTTTGTCGATGAGTGCCACCGCACTCAGTCCGGCAAGCTGCATGGGGCGATGAAGAGCCTGTTGCCAGAGGCGCTGTTTATCGGTTTTACCGGCACACCGCTGATGAAGCAGGACAAAAAAAAGTCCATCGAGGTCTTTGGCCCCTACATTCACACCTACAAGTTCAACGAGGCGGTGAGTGATGGCGTGGTGCTGGATCTGCGCTACGAGGCGCGGGATATCGATCAGCGGGTCAAATCCCAGAAAAAAGTGGATGAGTGGTTCGATACCAAGACCAAGGATCTCTCGCGGCTGGGCAAGCAGCAGCTTAAACAGAAGTGGGCCTCAATGCAGAAGCTGCTCTCCAGTCGTTCGCGGCTGGAGCAGATAGTGGCCGATATTCTGCTCGACTTCGAGCGCAAGCCCCGGCTGGCCGATGGTCGTGGCAATGCCATGCTGGTCTGCGCCAGCGTCTATCAAGCCTGCAAAAGTTACGAGATGTTCAGCCAGGCCGGTTTTGCTGGCAAGTGCGCCATCGTCACCAGTTACCAACCCAATGCCAGCGAGATCAAGGGCGAGGAGACGGGCGAGGGGCTGACGGAGAAGCTGGCCAAGTACAACATCTATCGCAAGATGCTGGCCGACTATTTCGAGCAGCCGGAGGATGAGGCGGCTAAGCGGGTCGAAGAGTTTGAAAAACTGGTCAAGCAGCGTTTTATCAAAGAGCCGGGCCAGATGCGTCTGCTCATTGTCGTGGATAAGCTGCTGACCGGTTTTGATGCCCCCTCTGCCACCTACCTCTATATCGACAAGAAGATGGCTGATCACAACCTGTTCCAGGCCATCTGCCGGGTGAATCGTCTGGATGGTGACGACAAGGAGTACGGCTACATCATCGATTACAAAGACCTGTTCAAGTCGCTGGAGAAGACGGTCAACGACTATACGGCCGAGGCCTTCGCAGGCTATGACAAGGAGGATGTGGCCGGGCTGCTCAAGGATCGACTGGCCCAGGCCAAAGAGGATCTGGATAACGCTCTGGAAGCCGTCCGTGCCTTGTGTGAGCCGGTGAAGGCGCCCAAGTCGCAACTCGATTATCAGCATTATTTCTGTTGTGAGCCGGGAGCCGATGAAGAGACGTTGAGCGAGAAAGAGGCATTGCGGCTGACCCTCTATCAGTTGGTGGCCAAGTTGATCCGCGCCTTTACCAATCTGGCGGGTGAGCTGGAGGAGGCGGGTTACAGCGCCTCGCAGGCCGCCTCGATTAAGCAGGAGGTCGAACACTTCGCCAAGGTCCGGGATGAGATCAAGCTGGCCAGTGGTGATCTGGTGGATATGAAGCAGTTCGAGCCGGGCATGCGCCAGATGCTGGATCTGTGGGTGGATGCCGATCCCAGCGAGACGCTGATGGACTTTGAGGAGCTGGGGCTGCTGGAGCTCATTATCCAGCGCGGCCCCGAGGCGCTGGATGGGTTGCCCAAGGAGATGCGCGACAATCAGGAGTCGATGGCCGAGGCGATTGAAAACAACGTGCGCCGGACCATCGTCGATGGGCCTTGTTGCACAATTCCAAAGCAGGACAGCAGTCTCTCAGGCGCCGATTTCGCTCAGTTGACCTGTTGTCG
>NZ_JAPDBZ010000197.1:0-5276 GCF_027705505.1 Aeromonas sp. QDB56 | reverse complement strand
AGCAGCGAAAATCGATACAGAACAGGACCTTAGAAGGAATTTCAAATGAAGTGTTTTCTTAAGGTCCTGTATATGAACTTATACATGCGGCCTCTTTTTTTACACTTTTAACCTACCTAGGTCTAGTGTAGTTCACAAATCACCCACCTGTAAGTGTAAAAATAAAAAAAACCCAGTGAAATCACTGGGTTGTTCTTTTTTGTGCCGTTTATTATGACACTTTATAATTTTCCGTCCGTTAGAACGGAATATCGTCATCGAAATCCATCGGCGGTTCGTTGTAGACCGGCGGGGCAGATTGTGGCTGCTGGGCCGGACGGCCGTAACCGCCTTGCGGTTGCATGTTCTGCTGCGGGGCAGCAGGACGTTGCATGTTCTGTTGCGGTGCAGCCTGTTGCGGCTGGCCCCAGTTGCCCTGGGATGACTGGCCGCCCATGCCCTGGCCACCGCCCTGCGGACGGCCACCCAGCATCTGCATCACACCGGTGAAGCTGTCGACCAGCACCTCGGTGGTGTAGCGCTCCTGGCCGCTCTGATCCTGCCATTTACGGGTCTGGAGCTTGCCTTCCACATAGACCTGGGAGCCCTTCTTCAGGTACTCGCCGGCCACTTCGGCCAGCTTGCCCATGAAGACGACACGGTGCCATTCAGTGCGCTCTTTCTGCTCACCGGTCTGCTTGTCGCGCCAGGTATCGGAGGTGGCCAGGGTGATGTTAGTCACGGCACCGCCGCTCGGCATGTAGCGCACTTCCGGGTCTTGCCCCAGGTTACCGATCAGAATGACTTTGTTGATGCCTCGACTGGCCATAATCTCTCTTCCACCCTTATGTATACCGGCCAGGCCAGATGCCTGGGCCCATTCAATAATGCGTTTGTTTGCAACGAGATGCGCGCCCTGGACGGGTGTCATCTCTCTATCAGTGTCCTGGCTGCGCCGGAGCTTGCCGGCAGAGGCGTCATGGATCGGCCGCAGCGTTTGGCCGCCATAGTACCAGTTGACGGGCATGAGCGCACATCTTCCCTGCCACTGTGGCGTCAATGGATCGCCACAGCCTGAGTAACTTACCCGAGGTAAGGTGTCACCAGCAAGGGGAGGAGGCTGGGGCAGGCTGCGTGAAGAGGGCGGAGCTGTTATGGTGCGCACCGGCACTACTTGACCCCCCAAATGGGGGGGGCGTGCTAGCCAATTGTATTGGCTGGAAAATTGCTGGGCTTCAAAGGAGCCACCGATGCGTCTAATACTTTTTTAATGCTGCAGCCAGGAGGGGGATTGGTACTCTTCCTTGCCAAAAAGCCCCGACTCGAATGTGCAAGGAAGTTCTCTTGATGACGCCCGACTCCCTCCTGGTGCTGATCACCGAAAATAACGCACAAGCCTCCCGTTTCCAGCGTCACCTCAGTGAAGAGCTTGGTCTGCCCATCTTGCTGGTGGGGGAGCTGAATGACCTGCCAGACGTTGCAGAGGGCGCCCCCAAAACCTTGCTGCTGATCGATCTGGACTACCTCAAGTCGACCCAGCAGGAGCTGTGGAGCAATGCCATCTGCCAGCGCTTTGGCGAGGCCAGTGCCGTGTTGCTCAATGCCCCGACCAGCACCAACAAAGAGCTGCTGCTGATGTGGCCCCATACCAGCGGGCTCTTCTTTCGTCAGGACACGCTGGACAGGTTGGTCTTCGGCATCCGCAAGGTGTTGCAGGGGGAGGACTGGATCCCGCGCCACCTGCTGTGCGACCTGGTGGACTACTACCGCAAGGGGAGCGGGCAACCTCAGCGTCAGCAGACGCTGCTGACCGCCCGCGAGCAGGAGATCGTGCGTCACCTGATGACGGGGGCCTCCAACACCGAGATCGCCGACAGCCTGTTCGTGAGCGAACACACCGTCAAATCCCATCTCTACAACGTCTTCAAGAAGCTGAACGTCAAGAACCGGTTGCAGGCGGTGAGCTGGGCCAAGGAGTATCTCTGAGGAAGGGGCACGGAAGGAAAGACTGTCTATTCATCCAGTAGTCTCTATGCCATACTGGCCCGCTCTGGTTCCCGTATCGAGCGCGCAACAAGATGGAAAAAATCGTGATCCGGGGTGCCCGCACCCACAACCTCAAGAACATCAACCTGATCCTGCCACGTGACAAGCTGATCGTGGTCACCGGCCTGTCCGGTTCGGGCAAATCCTCCCTGGCGTTCGATACCCTCTATGCCGAGGGGCAGCGCCGCTATGTGGAGTCGCTCTCCGCCTATGCCCGCCAGTTCCTCTCCCTGATGGAGAAGCCGGACGTGGACCACATCGAGGGGCTGTCGCCTGCCATCTCCATCGAGCAGAAGTCCACCTCCCACAACCCGCGCTCGACCGTCGGCACCATCACCGAGATTTACGACTACCTGCGGCTGCTGTTCGCCCGGGTCGGGGAGCCACGCTGCCCGACCCACGCCATTCCGCTCGCGGCCCAGACCATCAGCCAGATGGTGGATCAGGTGCTGGCCCAGCCCGAAGGCGCCAAGCTGATGCTGCTGGCCCCCGTGGTGCGCAACCGCAAGGGGGAGCACACCAAGCTGCTGGAGAACCTGGCGGCCCAGGGTTACATCCGCGCCCGCATCGACGGCGAGGTGTGCGATCTGTCGGATCCTCCCGCCCTGGAGCTGCACAAGAAGCACACCATCGAGGTGGTGGTGGATCGCTTCAAGGTGCGCGATGACCTGGCCCTGCGCCTGGCCGAATCGTTCGAAACGGCGCTGACTCTCTCCGGCGGCATCGTGCTGGTGGTGCCGATGGACGGGGAGGATGGGGTTGCCCCCATGACCTTCTCCGCCAACTTCGCCTGCCCCGAGTGCGGTTACTCCATGTCGGAGCTGGAGCCCCGGATCTTCTCCTTCAACAACCCGGCGGGGGCCTGCCCCACCTGTGACGGTCTCGGGGTGCAGCAGTATTTCGATCCCGCCAAGCTCATCCATGATCCGGGCCAGAGCCTGGCCGGCGGCGCCATCCGTGGTTGGGACAAACGCAGCTTCTACTACTTCCAGATGCTCAAATCCCTGGCCGATCACTACAAGTTCGACCTGGAGACCCCCTGGGAGGATCTGCCGCTCAAGACCCAGGAGGTGATCCTGCGTGGTTCCGGGCGCACCGAGATCGAGTTCCGCTACATGAATGACCGCGGCGACGTGGTGGTGCGCAAGCACCCGTTCGAGGGGATCCTGCACAACATGGAGCGCCGCTACCGGGAGACCGAATCCAACGCGGTGCGGGAAGAGCTGGCCAAATACATTGCCAACAAGTCCTGTACCAGTTGCGGTGGCAGCCGACTGCGGGAAGAAGCCCGCCACGTCTTCGTGGACAATCGCAACCTGCCCGCCATCGCCGAGCAGTCCATCGGCGATGCCCTGGCCTTCTTCGAAGGGTTGAACCTGTCCGGTCAGCGTGCCCAGATAGCGGACAAGATCCTCAAGGAGATCGTCGAGCGGCTCGGCTTCCTGGTGAACGTCGGCCTCAACTATCTGAGCCTGTCGCGCAGCGCCGAGACCCTCTCCGGTGGCGAGGCGCAGCGGATCCGGCTGGCCAGCCAGATCGGGGCTGGCCTGGTGGGGGTCATGTACGTGCTGGACGAGCCTTCCATCGGCCTGCACCAGCGGGACAACGAGCGGCTGCTCAAGACCCTGACTCACCTGCGTGATCTCGGCAACACCGTGATCGTGGTGGAGCACGATGAGGATGCCATTCGCCTCGCCGACCATGTGCTCGACATCGGCCCGGGGGCTGGCGTGCACGGCGGTGCCATCGTCGCCCAGGGGACGCCGGAGGAGATCATCGCGAACCCCGAGTCCCTGACCGGTGACTACCTCTCCGGGCGCAAGCAGATCGCCATCCCGGCCGAGCGCACCCCGCTCACTGGCAAGTGGCTGAAATTGAAAGGGGCGAGCGGCAACAACCTGCGCAACGTCAACCTGGATCTGCCCATCGGCGTGATGAGCTGTGTCACCGGCGTCTCCGGTTCCGGCAAGTCGACCCTGATCAACGACACTCTGTTCCGCATCGCCCACCGCGAGCTGAACAAGGCCACCGAGTCCACGCCTGCGCCCTATCGCAGCGTCGAGGGGCTGGAGCATCTGGACAAGGTGGTGGATATCGACCAGAGCCCCATCGGCCGCACCCCGCGCTCCAACCCGGCCACCTACACCGGCCTGTTCACCCCGATCCGCGAGTTGCTCTCCGGCACCCAGGAGGCGCGTTCCCGTGGCTATCAGCCGGGCCGCTTCTCCTTCAACGTGAAGGGGGGACGCTGCGAGGCGTGCCAGGGGGACGGGGTCATCAAGGTGGAGATGCACTTCCTGCCGGACGTCTACGTGCCGTGCGACGTCTGCAAGGGCAAGCGCTACAACCGCGAGACCCTGGAGGTGAAGTACAAGGGCAAGAACATCCACGAAATCCTCGAGATGACGGTGGAAGATGCCCGTGCCTTCTTCGATCCGGTACCGGCGGTGGCGCGCAAGCTGCAGACCCTGATGGACGTGGGCCTCTCCTACATCCGGCTCGGTCAGTCCGCCACCACGCTCTCTGGCGGCGAGGCGCAGCGGGTCAAGCTGGCGCGGGAGCTCTCCAAGCGGGACACTGGCCAGACCCTCTATATTCTGGATGAGCCGACTACCGGGTTGCACTTCCACGATATCCAGCAGTTGCTCAAGGTACTGCACCAACTGCGGGATCGGGGCAACACCATCGTCATCATCGAGCACAACCTGGACGTCATCAAAACCGCGGACTGGATCGTTGATCTGGGCCCGGAAGGGGGCGCTGGTGGTGGCCGTATTCTGGTGACGGGTACGCCTGAGGAGATGAGCCGTTGCAAGGAGTCCCACACGGCGCGCTTCCTCGCTCCTCTACTGGAGAAATAAGCGTCACTCGAGAAAAAGGGGCCAGGGCCCCTTTTTTGTTGGCCGGTGGCGAGGTGCGCCGATCTGGCGCCCGGCCAGGGATGAGAGGGAGAAAAGAGGGACTCGTCCGGCAGACTCAGTGTGTCAGCATCAGGAAGGCGAGGGCGAACAGGAAACCCAGCAGAATGAAGAGGAAGGAACCTATCCCCCAGATGGCGGCAAGAATGCCGAGAATTTTGTCTTTGCGTGTCTGTGGTTTCATAAAATTCAAATTACAGCGTGGTTACATCGCATTAATAAAATACGCCCCGGGGCATAATTAAACAACAATTGAAAGGGAAGGTGCGAATAAGTCATATGGCACGAGAGCATTTACTGGTAACCCATTGATATTAAATGACTAAAATTTTC
>NZ_JAPDBZ010000196.1:0-5506 GCF_027705505.1 Aeromonas sp. QDB56 | reverse complement strand
TACCTAAAATGAAAGAAGCCAATGCGGTCTTGTTGATGGATAAATTTATCTACTACCTGAAGCAACACCGCTTATATACCCGCACACTTGGAATTATTTGAGTCTCTAAAAATGAGGGGATCTCTGAGGTTGCATATCACAGATATCACCTGTATTGAACAGTTATTTTACATTCTGCTTTTGGATATCTTTGCACTCAAATTTTGGAGGTGTTTTCCAACCTGTAACACGCCCGCTGCGTTTGTTGATCCTGCGGTATTCATTCCCCAACAGGATTTCCCATTCAGAGCCGTTCTCCGATAGAACCTGAAAAGCAGTCCCCAACTCAATGCCTAAACCTGGTTCAGTACAGACCAACTCGGTCATCAGCCCTCCTCAATGTAGGGGCATTTGGTTGTTAATTTTCCACTCAAAACGACAGTTTGGGATAGGATAGCTCATGAGAGGTCGTGTTTGTACAATGAGGAATGCTACATGATGCCCTATGCAACCTATCATCCTAGTAGTGACGCAGCAGCTACTGCGAACTATCTCCTGGAAGCCCTTGGTATTCCTTGTGACCCACTAGGAGCACATCAATGGATCGTGGCTGGCGTAGCACCGGACATAGTCTATCGTCTTGCGGAATTGATGAAGACGGATGTGGGGACGGTTTGCCAGTGGGCTGATATTGGCCAGAGTACACTGGCCCGCAAGCTCCGGATTGCTGCCCCCTTATCAATATCGCAGGGTGCCAGGGTATACGGAGTGGCGCAGGCCCTCGATGCGGCACTCGTCTTTCACAGGAACGATACCGTCAAGACACTGTCGTGGTTAAACCGCACCGCCTGGGGCCTCGGTGGCGTAGCCCCAGCTAAATTGTTGGCTACACCAATGGGGGTTCAGGCTGTTGTCGATCTAGTGGGACGGATTCGGCATGGGGTGTGCCTATAAATTTAGGCAGCCTGCGGCCTCATCTTTCAGTTCAAAAAAACATCACGATAGTTTTTTTCAAATTTTTTCATTTTAGCCACTTGAAAAATACTGAAAACTGTCCATTTACTAATTATGAGAACAAAAGACTTTTTTAAACATTCCGCTGCTTCGCAGCGAAGATAAACCAGTTTTACTACTTCCCCACATACTATTTTATTAGAAGCGACACTCGCATTAGCATTGCAAACATGTCAAGCGTTTAATACGCAGGTTCAAACCTCATGTTGTCATTACTTAACTAAGTGTCAATTCTCGTATGAGTAGAATCAAGACAGAAAAACAGCCATAATAAAATATGGTTATTTTCGCACCTATGGTGCGGGCTAAACAGACAAAAGTTCCACCTTATAATTAGCATCTATTGTTTTTCATTAAACAGCCACTATTTATGGTGGCTGCCATGAATAATTAAAAATATTATTGATGATAACACTACCACCAGGTTAATAAATTACGCCCTGTCAATGCACCCCACACTATGGCATTCAACATCAGAGCAATGAAGACAGCCGCAGAGCCCATGTCTTTAGCTCGACCAGAAAGCTCATGATGCTCTGACCCTATTCTGTCTACTACTGCTTCAATAGCTGAGTTCAGGATCTCTACAATCACAACCAGCCAACTTATAACCATTAGGAGTAGTATTTGATTTAAACCATCTCCGACAAAAAACGCCAGAGGCATCAACAGCACAATGAGTAGCAGTTCCTGACGAAAAGCCGCTTCATGTCTCCAAGCTGAAGAAAGCCCCTTCATACTATAATTGGTGGCATGAATGATTCGGGTAATTCCAGTTGCACCAGGCTTTGCCATTTTAGCTTCCTCTTTCTGATTTGCCCGTTAAAAATTTCAACCATGAAATACACGGACAATAGTAATAAACCTATTATTTAACAGATGATTGGGGGCCTGAGCCCCCAATAATGTAATTTATTGAACATTACGACATTGACTGAAAATATCTAGACCCTTTTCGTAAACTGATGTTTTGACGTCCCAGATACCCAATACAGATGAGAAAATATTATCGTGTGAGTAACGAGTATCAGCGGCTTTCTGCTGCAAACACGCCATATCAACGCCTTTCTCTTTGGTAAATCCAGGTGACATCCACACCTGCATAGGAACACGGGTCTGATCATCCGGTGCAAACTTGTACGGTGTACCGTGTAGGTAAAGCCCTAATGCTCCCAGTGATTCACCATGATCGGAGACGTAGAGCAACGCGGTGTTGTACTTATCTTCGTAGGTTTTCAACTTGGCAATCATCTCTCCAATCACGAAATCGGTGTAGCGGATGGTGTTGTCATAGGTGTTGGTGAGCTCTTCATCTGTGCAGTTTTCAATATCACTGCGTGGACAGTCAGGGGTGAACTGACGATGAGCATCAGGGTAGCGCTTGTAGTAGGTTGGGCCATGGCTACCTATCAGGTGGAAGCCAACCAGCTTATCCCCTTTCATTTGAGCAATTTCACTATCGAGGTCTTGAAGGACAACCTCGTCATAGCATGTGTTTTTATCGCAGAACTTAGGGTGATCCTTTGGTTCGATTTCGATGTTAGGTACTCGGTCGCAGACGCCTTTGCAGCCTCCATCGTTCTCCTTCCAAAAAATGGAGATCCCCGTTTTTTGCAACACATCTAGCAGGCCCTCGCTATTGCGAGCGCGATTATCATCAAACTCCTTTCTCCCCATATTGGAGAACATGCAGGGGACGGATACAGCGGTTGCTGTCCCGCAGGAGCGGACATCGTTAAAGGAGATCACACCACCAGACTTACTTGTGAATGGGTTGGTATCTTTCTCATAGCCATTCATTGAAAAGTTCTTACCACGAGCAGTCTCACCAACAACCAGGAACATCAATGTTGGTTTGTCCTTTTTCGTAACCCGTGTGGCATCATCACCTAAAGTAACAAAAGGGATGGGCTCTGCCATATAGCGTCTATACAGGTACTTACTGGTGCTATACATGAAGTTAGCTGGAACGATTTCACGATTTAGAGTCTGATTGTTACGACCAATTGATGCGTAATCTTGGTAGTACAAGGCAGCAATTATCCCAACTATTACCAAAGAGAAAAACATAGATAACAATCGCTGGGCGATACCTTTGTACCAGGTAGATGCATACTCAATTTTCACAAAAAATATCAATGCTGCGGGTAACAAACCGGTCAAAATAACCCAGATTATTATTGGAGCGTTAACGTATGCAAAAGCTTCGCTTTGGTTTGTTTCAAATATATTCTGGATCATATCACCATCAAACAACACACGATATTTCATCATGGTGTAACTGGCGATAGAACCTGTAACAAACAGGAATGCAAAGAACGGCTTCATCAGAAAGCGGATCGAGAATGGCATGAAGACGAAGTTTAATGCAGCAACAAGTAGGAATGGGATTGAAACTACAAACCCTATTTTGAAGTGCTCGATGTTAGACAATATGTCATAGAAATGGAGCAGAACGGGCCAGTTCAGCAAAAATGCGAAGACCAAAGCCAATAGCAGTACAAATGGAACAACTTTTATTCTGACAGCTGAAAACATAACAATTACCTGTTAAACGTCTATTTCTATAAAAACCACTTCATTAAAATATCAACGATTCGCAACTCAATTATTCCGACATTGCTTAAAGATATCTAATTCTTGTTCGTAGATAGCCGTCTTCACATCCCATATTCCCAGGACAGAAGAAAATATGTTGTCATGAGAATAGCGATTAGCTGCGGCATTTTTCTGCAAACATTCCATATTCATGCCTTTTTCTTTGATGAAACCAGGTGACATCCACACCTGCATAGGAACACGGGTCTGATCATCCGGTGCAAACTTGTACGGTGTACCGTGCAGGTAAAGCCCTAATGCTCCCAGTGATTCACCATGATCGGAGACGTAGAGCAACGCGGTGTTGTACTTATCTTCGTAGGTTTTCAACTTGGCAATCATCTCTGCAATCACGAAATCGGTGTAGCGGATGGTGTTGTCATAGGTGTTGGTGAGCTCTTCATCTGTGCAGTTTTCAATATCACTGCGTGGACAGTCAGGAGTGAACTGACGATGAGCATCAGGGTAGCGTTTGTAGTAGGTTGGGCCATGGCTACCTATCAGGTGGAAGCCAACCAGCTTATCCCCTTTCATTTGAGCAATTTCACTGTCGAGCTCTTGAAGGACAACCTCGTCATAGCATGTGTTTTTATCGCAGAACTTTGGGTAATCCTTCGGTTTGATCTCGATGTTAGGAACTCGGTCGCAGACGCCTTTGCAGCCGCCATCGTTCTCCTTCCAAAAAATGGAGACCCCCGTTTTCTGCAACACATCTAACAAACCCTCGCTATTACGAGCGAGATTATCATCAAACTCCTTTCTCCCCATATTGGAAAACATGCAGGGGACAGATACAGCGGTTGCAGTCCCACACGAACGAACATCATTAAAGGAGATCACGCCACCAGATTTACTGGTAAATGGATTGGTGTCTTTCTCATAGCCATTCATCGAGAAATTTTTACCACGAGCGGTTTCACCAACGACCAGAAACATCAACGTGGGCTTACTTTGATTAGTATCCCGTTTTGCATCATCACCTAAAGTTGTAAATGGGATTGGTTCAGCAAGATAACGATTGTAAACGTATTTAACGGTACTATTAACGAAATTGGCTGGAACAATCTCACGCTGGAGGTTTGAATTGTTGCGCCCCACTGACACATAATCTTGATAGTATAGTGCTGCAATAACCGCAATCACTATAAGTGATGCAAACATCGATAGGGCACGAGTTAGAATCCCTTTGAACCATTTTTCCTCATATTCAATTTCAACAAAGAAAAGTAAAATGGCAGGGATAAAACCAGCAATAGTAACCCATACTATAATTGGTAAGCTTAAATATGCTAACGCCTCATTTTGATTGGTTTCAAAAATATTCTGAATCATGTTTTGATCAAACAAGACTCTATACTTCATCATTGTGTAACTAACGATTGCACTAAGTGCGATAAGAAGTGCAAAAAAAGGCTTTATTAAATACCGTATCGAAAATGGAACAAATACAAAGTTAAGCGCTGCAACAAGCAATATTGGTAATGAAATGGCGAAACCAAACTTAAAATCTTCTAATTTGTAAAGGATTTCGTAAAAATGGAGAACTCCACGCCAGTTCAGCATAAATGCAAAATACAGTGCCAAAAAGAACATAAGCGGAACAATTTTTATTTTTATAAGGGAAGGCATACTTACTCCATTAATAGTCCAACAATCACTTTCTAACGAGACATCTTGTCTTTATGTTGAAAATGAATGGTAACAAAGCTGTACGTGAGCTTAAGCGGCATTTTGTCATTTACTGATAAAAATGCGATCTTAATCACAAATGTCTTATCCGAAATGATACACAGCTAAAATTAAGGAAGTCTTAAGATGCGCTTCGTTCAGCTTTCTATGGCGTTGTTGCCCAAATCGACTATTGAAACGCCCTTTCCTCCGGCCTTGAGCGATGGCTACACTCGGGGCCTTCTGA
>NZ_JAPDBZ010000195.1:0-5686 GCF_027705505.1 Aeromonas sp. QDB56 | reverse complement strand
TTGGGGCATGCAGTCGTGGCAAGCCCTCCGATGCCATATCGGCTCTTGAAGCTGGCTGAGGGTCATGGGTAATCAGGCAATTTTTTGTCTTTTGTGACGTATGCTTAGCATTGCCACATGTAACATTACCAATAAAAAAAGCCTGGCAAATTGCCAGGCTTTTTTGACACTCCTGAGAGTGCGTACCAAAAGCGAATTAACGCTTGGAGTACTGCGGACGCTTACGCGCTTTGTGCAGACCGACTTTCTTACGCTCAACCTTACGGGCATCACGAGTAACAAAGCCAGCTTTACGCAGTTCGGAACGCAGGGTCTCGTCGTACTGCATCAGAGCACGAGTGATACCGTGGCGGATCGCACCAGCTTGACCGGAGATGCCACCACCGTTAACGGTGATGTACAGATCCAGTTTCTCGGTCATCTCGACCAGTTCCAGCGGCTGACGAACTACCATGCGGGCAGTCGGACGGCCGAAGTATTGCTCCAGGGAGCGCTGGTTGATTACGATTTTACCGCTACCCGCTTTGATGAATACGCGAGCAGTGGAGCTTTTGCGACGGCCGGTACCGTAGTATTGATTTTCTGCCATGTTGCCAGTTCCCGTTAGATATCCAGTACTTGAGGTTGCTGAGCAGCATGAGCGTGCTCTGCGCCTGCGTAAACTTTCAGCTTACGGAACATGGCACGGCCCAGCGGGCCCTTCGGCAGCATGCCCTTGACGGCAGCTTCGATTACCATTTCCGGCTTACGCTGAATCAGCTTGTCGAAGCTGATGGACTTGATACCACCCGGGAAACCGGAGTGAGCGTGGTACATTTTGTCGGTAAATTTCTTACCGGTTACGTGTACCTTCTCAGCGTTTACAACGATGATGTAGTCACCGGTGTCAACGTGCGGAGTGTACTCGGCTTTGTGCTTACCACGCAGACGAGCAGCGATCTCGGTTGCGATACGACCCAGAGTTTTACCTTCTGCGTCCACAATGTACCAGTCACGTTTTACGGTTTCTGGCTTGGCAACGAAAGTTTTCATTAAGTTAAACCCAATTACCTGTTACAGACCCAATTGCTTATGGGGGCTCTCCCACAAACAACAAACGATGGCCTACCTGTACCCCTTCGAATACAAGTAAAGCTTAAAGTGTTGCTGTCTTATCGACAGCTGTAACGTGGGCCGGGCGATTATAAGTGAAGTTGCCTTAAATATCACCTGCTAATTTCACTGCCATGAAGCTAGCAAATGTCGCCCGGCCCTACCTGCCGCAGATGCCCATCCGACTGGCAGGCGCGGTATTGTGACTAAGGAAGGTGCACTCTGGCAAGGTATTCGTGCGATTGCATCTCCTGAAGCCTTGAAAGGCAACGCTTGAATTCGAAATTCAGCAGGCCTTCGCCATAGAGCCCGGTCATGGGGACCGCCGCCGATATGATGAGCTTGACGTGCCGCTCATAAAACTCGTCCACCATGGCGATGAAGCGGCGGGCCGCGTCATCCGTGCCGCTGCCCATGGGTTGCACATTGGCCAGCAGGACGGTGTGGAACTCACGGGCCAGTTCGATGTAGTCGCCCTGGGAGCGTGGAGTACAGCACAGCTGTTCAAACTCCATATAAAGCACCCCTTCCCCCACGCCCAGTGCACTCAGTTGGCGATGGTTGACTTCCAGTGCGGCGGCAGTCACCGGCCCAATCCCGGTCAACTGGCTGAAATAACGATCCAGGTTGCTCCTGGCCTGCTCATCCAGCGGGAAGTGATAGATCTCTGCCTGTTCCAGGGTTCGCAGCCGGTAATCGACACCGCCATCGACATTGATCACCTCGCAGTGACGCTCGATAAGCGCGATAGCAGGCAGGAAGCGAGCACGCTGCAACCCGTTGCGGTAGAGATCCTGAGGGGGGATGTTGGATGTGGCCACCAGCACTACGCCATGGCCAAAGAGTTCCTGGAACAGAGTGCCGAGCAGCATGGCATCCGTGATATCCGAGACGAAAAACTCGTCGAAACAGATGACGTCGGTCTCGTCGGTCAGCTTGCGGGCGATCAGCTTGAGCGGATCGGACTGACCGGTCAGCCCTCTGAGCTCGTCGTGCACACGGTGCATGAAACGGTGGAAGTGGATGCGCAGTTTGCGCTCCCCCGGCAGGCTCTCAAAAAAAGTATCCATCAGCCAGGTCTTGCCTCTGCCCACACCGCCCCACATATATAACCCCTGGACGGGGTCACGGGTTTTCGGCTTTTGCAGCCAACCCAGCAGGCCACGGGATCTGGTCGGAGTCGGGCTTGCGCACAGATCCTGATAGAGTCGCTCCAGGCGGGCGACTGCCATGGCCTGGGCCGGATCGGCCACAAAGCCGGGGCGCTGCAAATCCTGCTGATATTTTTGCTGCGGGGTCATCCTGTAAACCGCCTCCAAGTCCCTGAATGAGGGACAAAATGGTATCACGCTCTCGGGGGGCACGGTATAGTGCCAACGAGGCGTTGCGGTCCATCCGACCGCTTCAAATTCATCGTGTTAGCTGTAACAAGGAGCTTCTATGACTCTGTTTAACGGGATCCTGCTGGCGATCGCCGCCCTGATCATCGGCGTGCTGATCGGCCGCTTCTCTGTCCGTAGCCGGGATGCCGGACGCCTGGAACAGGAGCTGAAAAAAGCCCACAAGGAGCTGGAAAGCTACCAGGGGCAGATCACCACCCACTTCGCCGACAGCGCAGCCCTGATGGAGCAACTGGCCGAACAGTACCAGACCCTTTATCGCCATATGGCGGAACAGAGCAAGTTCCTGGCCAAGGTACAGGAACCACTGTTCCGCGAACCCGAAGTGGAAGAAACAGGCGATGCCGCCAACAGCGAGGAGCCGGGCCTTCCTCCCCGCGATTACGCCGGTGCGTCCGGCCTGCTCAAGCAGCCGGGCTGATCGTCGGTTGAACTAATTACGCTTTATCGTGGTCAGACCTTGACGATTGCACTGCAACTTTTTCTGGGAGCTGTTTCTCATATGCGTAAATCTCTTTCTGTATTCAGTGTCTTAGCCCTCAGTGTCGGTATCGCCATGTCCTCAGCACCGGCGCAGGCCGCACTGCCCCTGATGGCGAACAACCAGGAGATGCCGAGCCTGGCCCCCGTCCTCGAGCAGGTGACCCCTGCCGTGGTCAACATCTCCGTCTCTGGCAAGAAGATCACCCGCCAGCGCCTGCCGGAACAATTCCGCTTCTTCTTCGGCCCCAACATGCCTGACGAGCAGGTGAGCGAGCAGCCCTTCCAGGCGCTTGGTTCCGGCGTCATCATCGATGCCAAGAAAGGCTACGTGATCACCAACGCCCACGTGGTCCACGAGGCGGACGAAATCAAGGTCAACCTGAAGGATGGCCGTGAGTATGCAGCCAAGAAAATAGGGGAAGACAAACAGTCGGATATCGCCCTGCTGCAAATCAAGGCCGAGGATCTGGTGCAGATCAAGTTCGCCGACTCCGACGAGCTGAGAGTCGGTGACTACGCGCTGGCCATCGGCAACCCGTTCGGCCTGGGCCAGACCGTCACCTCCGGCATTGTCAGCGCCCTGGGTCGCAGCGGCCTCAACATCGAAAATCTGGAGAACTTCATCCAGACCGATGCGGCCATCAACTCCGGCAACTCGGGCGGCGCCCTGCTCAACCTGCGCGGGGAGCTGATCGGCATCAACACCGCCATCCTGGGCCCCAACGGCGGCAACATCGGCATCGGCTTTGCCATCCCGTCCAACATGGTGCGCGATCTCTCCGAGCAGATCGTGAAATACGGCGAAGTGCGCCGTGGCCAGCTGGGGATTACCGGCACCGAGCTCACCAGCGAAATCGCCAAGACCTTCGGCTACAACAAGAAGGACGGTGCCTTCGTCAACCAGGTCATGCCTGACTCCGCTGCCGCCAAGGCAGGCATCAAGGCAGGCGACATCATCATCAGCATCGATGGCAAGCCCATCCGCTCCTTCGGCGAGCTGCGTGCCAAAATCGCCACCATGGGGGCCGACAAGCAGATCTCGCTCGGCCTCATTCGTGACGGCAAGGAGCAGACCGTCAAGGTCACCCTGAAGAAGGCGGATGACAGCGAGATCCTGGCCAGCGCCCTGCATCCGGCCCTGGAAGGGGCCAAGCTGAGCACCATCACGGACCCCGTGACCGGCGTGGCAGTCTCCGACATCGATCCCCGCTCACCGGCAGCCGCCTCCGGCCTGCAGAAGGGTGACATCATCATCGGAGTCAACCGCCAGCGCATCAACTCCATGGGTGAACTGACCAAGGTGTTGAAAAACAAGCCGGAAGTCCTGGCGCTGAACATTCAGCGCGGCGACTCCTCGCTCTATTTGGTGATCCGTTAAGCCCCTCACACCCGCGGCAACCGCCGCGGGTGATTTTTATCCATCGATAATGTTATTCTCTGCCCGCAGCCTGTACGGACGAGAAAGACATGAAAATCCCACCTCTGATCAGCTACTTGGGCAAGTCCGTCGGCTTTGGCCTCGCCATGGCTGCGCTTTTGTTGCTGGTGTTCCCCGATTTTCGCGGCGGCGCTCCCCTGCCGGGCCTCATCACCAACGCCCGCGAGCTGAGCTTCTCCTACGCGGCCCATCGCGCCGGCCCTGCCGTCGTCAACATCTACA
Source organism: Aeromonas sp. QDB56 (assembly GCF_027705505.1). Taxonomy (NCBI): domain Bacteria; kingdom Pseudomonadati; phylum Pseudomonadota; class Gammaproteobacteria; order Aeromonadales; family Aeromonadaceae; genus Aeromonas; species Aeromonas sp. QDB56. The sequence continues at coordinate 1,051 of NZ_JAPDBZ010000195.1, read as the reverse complement.
CCCGCAGCTTCGCCGGCAATCGCGGTGAAAAAGCCGAACTCAGACCCCAGGGGCTGGGGTCCGGCGTCATCATGAACCAGCGCGGTCACGTGCTCACTAACTATCACGTCATCGCCGATGCGGACCAGATCATCGTCGCCCTGCAAGATGGTCGGGTGTTCAGTGCAGAGCTGGTCGGCACCGACAAACTGACCGATCTGGCGGTGCTCTACATCGAATCGGACAACCTGCCGGTGATCCCTCAGGACCCGGATCGTCTGCCGGACGTGGGAGACGTGGTGCTCGCCATCGGCAACCCCTACAACGTCGGCCAGACCATCACCCAGGGCATCATCAGCGCCACCGGGCGTATCGGCCTCTCCAGCATGGGGCCGGACAGCAATGGCAGACAGGATCTGCTGCAAACCGATGCCGCCATCAACGAGGGCAACTCCGGAGGCGCCCTGGTCAATGGCCGTGGCGATCTGGTGGGTATCAATACCGCCGCCTACCACCTCAACGGCAATCAAGAGAGCTATGGCATCAGTTTTGCTATCCCCTACAAGCTGGCCAAGCGCATCATGGACGAGCTGATCGCCAACGGTCGGGTCATCCGCGGCTACCTCGGCATCTCCAGCGTCGAGATCAATCCCATCGTCGCTCGCATGCTGAACCTGGGGGACTTGCAGGGGTTGGTGGTGGAGAGCCTGGATCCCAATGGCCCAGCCACCAAGGCCGGTCTCAAACGTGGGGATGTGCTGCTCAAGATCAACGGAGAGGCCATCACCGGCGTGCGTCCCGTCATGGACAAGATCGTAGAGAGCCGCCCCGGCACCAAGCTCACCATCTCGGTGATCCGCAACGGCAAGCCGCTGGACGTCGATGTCATCATCGAAGAGGACCTGCGCTACCAGAATCAGACCCTGCCGACCAGCAGTGCGGCACCCGCCACCTGAGAGGCGGATCCTCGCAGGGCCCGACAGGGCCCTTTTTTGTGGTTCATCGCGGCTTTCCGGGGAAGGCCGCCTTGATTTTCAGAAAAAAGTATTCTGAGTCCCTAAATCCATATGCC
>NZ_JAPDBZ010000194.1:0-5763 GCF_027705505.1 Aeromonas sp. QDB56 | reverse complement strand
TCATGCCTCCCTCATTTTTTAGCCCTGATACTACGTGGACTGGAACTCAAATTCTCTTAAGTGAACAGCATTGCACCTCTCGGTGGGCTTTTTTGTGCTTACACTCTAATAAAGCCACTGTTATCAAGATGTGAACTTGATCCTTCCTTTCTTTTCAGAGATCGGCTATAAATTATTGTATATACATTTAGGGGTCGGTATGAACAAGGAACTGTTGAACTGCGAGCGGGTCTGGCTCAACGTGACACCCGCCACCCTGCGCCCCGATCTGGCGGACTACGGCCTGCTGGAGCCCCATGCCCTTGGCGTGCGGGATGGCAAGATCCACGCTCTGGTCCCCATGCAGGATCTCAAGGGCCCCTATGCCGCCTCCTGGCAGGACATGAAGGGGAAGCTGGTCACCCCCGGTCTCATCGATTGCCACACCCACCTCATCTTCGCCGGCAGCCGCGCCGAAGAGTTCGAGCTGCGCCAGAAGGGAGTCCCCTATGCGGAGATCGCCCGCAAGGGGGGTGGCATCATCAGCACGGTGCGCGCCACCCGGGCAGCCAGCGAGGAGCGGCTCTATGAGCTGGCGTTGCCGCGGATCAAGTCCCTGATCCGGGAAGGGGTCACCACAGTCGAAATCAAGTCCGGCTATGGCCTCACCCTGGAAGACGAGCTCAAGATGTTGCGGGTGGCCCGTCGTCTGGGAGAGACGCAGCCCATCCGGGTCAAGACCACGCTGCTGGCGGCCCATGCGGTGCCGCCGGAGTATCGCGACGATCCCGACTCCTGGGTCGAGACCATCTGCCAGGAGATCATCCCGGCGGCGGCCGAGGCAGGTCTCGCGGATGCGGTGGATGTCTTCTGCGAGCACATCGGCTTCTCCCTTGCCCAGACCGAGCAGGTCTATCTGGCGGCGGATCAGTACAACCTCGCGGTGAAAGGGCACATGGATCAGCTCTCCAACCTGGGGGGCAGCACGCTCGCCGCCCACTTCGGCGCCCTCTCGGTGGATCATCTGGAATATCTGGATCAGGACGGGATCCAGGCGCTGGCCCACCGTGGCGTGGTCGCCACCCTGCTGCCCACCGCTTTCTATTTCCTCAAGGAGACCAAGCTGCCCCCGATCGCTGCCTTGCGCAAGGCGGGGGTACCCATGGCTGTCTCTTCCGACATCAACCCGGGCACGGCCCCCATCGTCTCCCTGCGCATGGCCATGAACATGGCTTGCACCCTGCTTGGCCTGACCCCGGTGGAGGCCATGGCCGGGGTGACCCGCCACGCCGCCAGGGCGCTTGGCGAGCAGGAACGGCTGGGGCAGCTCAAGGTCGGCATGCTGGCGGATTTCCTTGTCTGGAACTGCGGCCATCCGGCCGAGCTCAGCTACCTCATCGGCGTCGATCAGCTGGTGAGCCGTGTGGTCAACGGGGAGGAAACCCTTCATGGATAAGTTTAACGGGATCGACATGTCGGTCTGGCAGGGGCGTCAGGATCCCGAAGACGGCGAGCTGGCCCTGCGCTGGCACGATAGGGTGCAACCCTGGCAGGGGAATCGCGAACCCGGCGTGGTGCTGCTCGGCTTTGCCTGTGACGAAGGGGTGCGCCGCAACAAGGGGCGGGTCGGCGCGGCCGGTGCACCGCTGGCGGTGCGCAAGCTGCTGGCCAACACGGCCTGGCATCTGGGCGCCCCCGTCTATGACGGCGGGGATCTGGCCTGTGAGGACGGCGATCTCGATGCCGCCCACGGGCGCTTGGCCGAACGGGTCGCGAGTGCGCTGGATCAGGGGCACTTCCCCCTGGTGCTGGGAGGCGGCCACGAGGTGGCGTTCGGTAGCTGGAGCGGCCTGAACCGTCATCTTGGTGGCGAAGGGCGGGTCGGGATCATCAATTTCGACGCCCACTTCGATCTACGCATGAAACAGGAGCAGGCGAGCTCGGGCACCCCCTTCTTCCAGATTGCCGAGCAGTGCGCCGCCCAGGGCACCCCCTTTCACTATGCCTGTCTCGGGGTGGCCGAAACCGCTAATACCGCGGCGCTCTTTGCCCGCGCCGAGGCGCTGGGAGTCTGGCACGTGCTGGACGAGGCGATGACGCAGACCGAGCTGCCAGCCTTGCTAGGCGGGCTGGATGCCTTCATCGCCCGTTGCGACCACCTCTATCTCACCATCGATCTCGACGTGCTGCCGGCGGCGGTGATGCCGGGAGTGAGCGCGCCCGCTGCTCGCGGCGTGGAGCTGGCGGTCATCGAACCGCTCATCGCCCATATCCGGGCCAGCGGCAAGCTCAGGCTCGCCGATCTGGCCGAGTACAACCCGAACCTGGATCAGGACAACCGCAGTGCCCGCGTGGCTGCGCGCCTGGTTCACCAGTTGACCAAGTAGTGGCGCACCGCGCCGCCTGACTGCATCGCTAAACAAGGAGTGTCTATGTCTGTACAACACCAGGATCCCCGCCACGATCCGAGCCGCGTGATCCGTGCTCCCCACGGCACCCAGCTGACCGCCAAGAGCTGGCTCACCGAAGCGCCACTGCGGATGCTGATGAACAATCTGGATCCGGATGTTGCCGAGCATCCCCAGTCCCTGGTGGTGTACGGCGGCATCGGCCGCGCCGCCCGAAACTGGGCCTGCTATGACAAGATCGTCGAGGTACTGACCCGGCTCGAGGACGATCAGACCCTGCTGGTGCAATCCGGCAAGCCGGTCGGGGTGTTCCAGACCCACAAGGATGCGCCGCGGGTGCTCATCGCCAACTCCAACCTGGTGCCCCACTGGGCCAACTGGGAGCACTTCAACGAGCTCGATAAAAAGGGTTTGATGATGTACGGCCAGATGACCGCTGGCTCCTGGATCTACATCGGCACCCAGGGCATCGTGCAGGGCACCTACGAGACCTTCTTCGCGGTGGCGAACCAGCACTTCAATGGCGAGCCCAAAGGCCGCTGGATCCTGACCGGGGGCCTGGGTGGCATGGGCGGTGCCCAGCCCCTTGCCGCCACCATGGCCGGTTTCTCCATGATCGCCGTGGAGTGCGACGAGACCCGTATCGATTTCCGTCTGCGTACCCGCTACGTCGACAAGAAGGCCCACAGCCTGGATGAGGCGCTGGCCATGATCGAGGAGGCCAAACGCAGCGGCACCGCCGTCTCCGTCGGCCTGCTCGGCAACGCCGCCGATGTCTTCGCCGAGCTGGTGGCTCGCGGCATCACGCCGGACGTGGTGACCGACCAGACCTCCGCCCATGACCCGGTACACGGCTACCTGCCCCAGGGCTGGAGCGTGGCTCAATGGCGCGATCTGCAAAAGAGTGCACCGGACGAGGTCAACGTGGCGGCTCGCCGCTCCATGGCCCGTCAGGTCGAAGCCATGCTGACCCTGCAATCCCGCGGCGCCGCCACGCTCGATTACGGCAACAACATCCGCCAGATGGCGCTGGAAGAGGGGGTCAAGAATGCCTTCGACTTCCCGGGCTTCGTGCCGGCCTATATCCGCCCGCTGTTCTGCGAGGGCATTGGCCCGTTCCGCTGGGTGGCCCTCTCCGGTGATCCGGAAGACATCTACAAGACCGACCAGAAGGTGAAGGAGCTGATCCCGGACGATCCCCACCTGCACAACTGGCTCGACATGGCCCGCGAGCGCATCGCCTTCCAGGGCCTGCCGGCGCGGATCTGCTGGGTTGGCGTCAAGGATCGGGTGCGCCTGGGCCTGGCCTTCAATGAGATGGTGAAGAATGGCGAGCTGAAGGCTCCGGTCGTCATCGGCCGTGACCACCTTGACTCCGGCTCGGTGGCGAGCCCGAACCGCGAGACCGAATCCATGATGGATGGTTCCGACGCCGTTTCCGACTGGCCGCTGCTCAACGCCCTGCTCAACACCGCCGGCGGCGCGACCTGGGTCTCTCTGCACCACGGTGGCGGTGTGGGCATGGGCTTCTCCCAGCACTCCGGCGTGGTGATCGTCTGTGACGGCACCGACGATGCCGCCAAGCGGGTCGGCCGCGTGCTGCGCAACGACCCGGCCACCGGGGTGATGCGTCACGCCGACGCCGGCTACGAGATTGCCATCAACTGTGCCCATGAGGCGAAACTGGATCTGCCGATGATCGACGCCACCGGCAAAGGGGTGAAATAAGATGTTCGAACTCAATCTGCAACCGGGCAAACTCTGCCTCGCCACCCTGCGCCGTGTCAGCCGTGAGCCGGTACACGTCAGCCTGGATCCGGCTGCCCTGGCGGGGATCCACGCCTCCGCCGCCGTGGTCACCAAGGTGATCGAGCAAAACCGGGTGGTCTACGGCATCAACACCGGCTTTGGCCTGCTGGCCAATACCCGGATCCCGGTGGAGCAGCTGGACGAGCTGCAACGCTCCATCGTGCTCTCTCATGCGGCAGGAATTGGCGAGTACATGGATGACGCCACCGTGCGGTTGATGATGGTGCTCAAGGTCAACTCGCTCGCCCGTGGCTTCTCCGGCATCCGGCTGACGGTGCTCGAGGCCCTGATGACCCTCATCAATGCCGAAGTCTACCCCGTGGTGCCGAAGAAGGGCTCCGTCGGCGCCTCCGGCGATCTGGCGCCCCTGGCCCACATGAGCTGCCTGCTGATCGGTGAAGGCAAGGCCCGTCACAAGGGCGAGCTGATCGACGCCGCCACTGCCCTGAAGATTGCAGGATTGGAGCCCATCGCCCTGGCGCCGAAAGAGGGGCTGGCCCTGCTCAACGGCACCCAGGCGAGCACCGCCTTCGCGCTGGAAGGGCTGTTCCATGCCGAGGATCTCTACGCCGGCGCCATCACCATCGGTGCCATGAGCGTTGAAGCGGCGCTGGGCAGCCGCCGGCCGTTCGATGCCCGCATCCACGAGGTGCGCGGTCAGCGCGGCCAGATCGATGCGGCCGCCTGCTACCGCCACCTGCTGGTGGACGGCAGCGAGATCGGCATGTCCCACCACAACTGCGAGAAGGTGCAGGATCCTTACTCCCTGCGCTGTCAGCCCCAGGTGATGGGGGCCTGCCTGACCCAGATCCGCCAGGCCGCCGAGGTGCTGGTGTGCGAGGCCAACGCGGTCTCCGACAATCCGCTGGTGTTTGCCGAGGATGAGGAGATCATCTCCGGCGGTAACTTCCACGCAGAACCCGTGGCCTTTGCCGCCGACAACCTGGCCCTGGCCATCGCCGAGATCGGGTCGCTGTCCGAGCGGCGCATGGCGCTGCTCATCGACTCGCGCATGTCCGGCCTGCCGGCCTTCCTGGTGAACAACGGCGGGGTGAACTCCGGTTTCATGATCGCCCAGGTCACTTCGGCGGCCCTGGCCTCCGAGAACAAGACCCTGGCCCACCCGGCCTCGGTAGACAGCCTGCCCACCTCGGCCAACCAGGAGGACCACGTCTCCATGGCCACCTTCGCCGGTCGCCGGCTGGCGGACATGGCCGAGAACACCCGTGGCATCCTGGCGGTGGAACTGCTGGCAGCGGCCCAGGGGCTCGACTTCCGCGCTCCCCTGCGCTCCACCGAGCTCATCGAGCTGGCCAAGGGCCGTTTGCGGGAAGAGGTCAGCTTCTATGACAAGGACAGGTACTTTGCACCGGACATCGAGGCGGCCGCCGCCTTGCTGAGCCGTGCCAGCTACAACGACCTGATCCCGGCCGGGACTCTGCCCAGCCTCTGACCCCGAGTCTGAGCAAACCATAAATAAGACCGCCCATGGGGCTAATGCCAGTCAGTTAAGCCTGACTGGCATTGTTTTTACTAGGTTTTCTCGTCGCATACTTCTGTGGTTTGG
>NZ_JAPDBZ010000193.1:0-5883 GCF_027705505.1 Aeromonas sp. QDB56 | reverse complement strand
GAGACAGCCAGTTTACCAGCACCCTGTCTGTCAACTTCCACTTCCCCAAGATCCCGCGAAGAACCTTTTTTTATGGGCGTTTGCAATTCGTCAGGGGGGATCCTGTGCCCTGTTGCGGCATGTCACCCGACCCATTCAATGTGCGCCAGCCTGTTGTGTGGCACGGCGTCGGTCAGCCAGCGGCGCAGGCTGTCGATATGCTTGCGCCGGGCGCTGTGTCTGGGCCACACCAGGTAGTATCCATCCGTGGTGGCGACGGCTTGGTGAAAGGGCAGTGCAAGCAGCCCGTTTGCGATGGCCTCCTGGCTCAGCAGCAGATCCCCGACCGAGACGCCGTGGCCGCTGATGGCGGCCATGTTGCCCTGCTCCAGGGTGTCGAACACCTTGCCACTGGCCAGATTGAGCCCTGGCCTGGCGCAGGTTCCCTTGAGCCACCGCCGCCAGTCACGGCGATCCGGCGAGGGGTGGATCAGTTCGCACGCCGCCAAATCCGTGCGGGCGGTTTCCACCAGGGCCGGGGCACAGAGGGGGATCAGCCACTCTTCGAACAGCAGGTGACACTCGGTGTCATTCCCGAAATGGCCGTTCCCCAGCAAGATGGCGCAGTCATAGGGCTCGCGGTGAAAATCGACGCCGTCTATGTCCATCCAGACGCTGGAGGCAAGGATCCTGGGAGTGGGGTGATGTTCACGGAACGTGCCGAGCACATCCAGCAGCCAGCGCATGGTCAGGGTCGAGGGCGCCTTGAGTCGCAGCTCCTGGCCGTTGCGGCGAAAGGCCTGACACGCCATCGTCAGGCTCTGGAACCCCTCCGTCAACTGCTCCGCCAGGGCGCGGCCGGCTTCCGTCACCTCGACCCTGGGGCCATGGCGGTGAAAGAGTTCGCACTCGAACCAGGCCTCCAGGGTCTGGACATGGCGACTGACGGCGCCCGGCGTCACGTGCAGGGAGGCTGCCGCCTTGCTGAAGGAGCCGAGCCGGGCCGCGGCTTCAAACGCACGCAGCGCGTAGAGAGGAGGAAGGGTCATCGTTCGATATCAATGTGAGCTTTACTCACATTCAATGGGAGTTTTATCCGTTTTTCAAGGGACGAGTCCTTTTGAATAATGCAGCCAACCCCGGGGCTGGTTGAGCATGACTCATCATGCCTGCCCTGGCTAAAGGCGGACATGGCTGTATCAACGAAGGAGGAAAGACGGAATGAACATGATGTTGCTGGGGGCCTACACCGTGTCGGTCGTGCTCCTGTTGTTGACTCCGGGGCCTGTCGTGGCGCTCGTCACCGGCACGGCGGTTCGTCATGGTTATCGCCAGGCCTGGATGACCCTGCTCGGCACCAACGGGGCCTCCCTGGTGCTGATCCTGATGGCGACCCTGATCCTGGCCGGCGTGATCTCTCTGCCACCCTTGTGGCTCTATCTGCTGGGCGGGGCGGGGTCACTCTACATCGGTTATGCGGCCGTGGGCGGCTTGATGGCAGGGGTGAGCCAGGATACCGGGTCCGGTGCGCCTGTCCTTGCAGGTGGTGGCTTTACGCAGGGCTTCATGACCGGCGTGGCCAATCCCAAGGACATTCTCTTCTTCGTTGCCTTCTTCCCGCAGTTCATCGCGGTGACACCGCACTTTGGCACCAGCATTCTGACCCTCTCCATGGTATGGATCTTCTTCGATCTGCTGGTGCTGAGTCTCTATGTCCTGCTGGTGAAGCGTTGGATGCCGGCCCGGCACAGCAAGCATATCGCGTTGATTTCATCTTTGTTTTTGCTCGCAGTTTCACTGTTCGGGGTTCTGTACAATGGGGTGAAAGTCACCCTGATGCTGGCGTGACCAGGGGTGAGACAAGGGAGTCAGGCATGTTTCTATTCGTGTTCTATCTGGGCGGCAACGCCGGCCAATCCAATATCGAGGTCCACGACATCCAGTTTGTGGCGGCTCAGACCCCCGAGGAGGCCTGGCCTGTACTGCGGGAGGCCTGGTTCGGCGATCCCGACAAGGTGCATATCGACGGTTACGCCAGGCTGCTCTGGGCGGATGGCTATTCGGTGCATCTGCGGGAGACGCCTCCTGAGAAAGAGGCTCCCCGCCTCTACTTTGTGAACATGGGTGGCTATCACCCAGACTCCCTCGCGGATCTGCATGCCTTCGATTTCTTTGTGGCAAAGGATGCAAAGGAAGCAAAAGCCAGGGGGCTCGCATCCTTGCTAAAGGGGGTCAGGCACCAGCACAAGGACAACCTGAAAGAGGTGGACGACTGCCTGCTGCTGGAGACGGTGAGCGGTCTGTACGTGCACCTTGTGCCCGACTCCGAAGGGAGCCCCTTCAGGCCGCAATGGCAGGGATATCAGCCCATCGGCCGCTGAGCGTGACGGTTGCAGGTGGGAGATAAAAAAACGGCAATCCGAAGATTGCCGGGAGGAATGTATTCGATGCGATCTGACGTGGGTTGAGCTGATCGCAGGGGCAAGCCCCAGGGTCGGCAGGCACAGTCAGCGACCATGCCCGCCTTACAGTCAGTCGGGATACGCTCTCCACCCCGGCTGACCAGCTTCGCTATCGCGTCTGTCCCGCGCCGTGTTGCCGCGATAGGAGGACAGATGCAATCAAATCAATTCGTTACAGCATGCCTGGGATGGCAGCTTTCATTTCAGATGGCCAGACGCCGACCTGGACCTGACCTATGTGCTCTTTTTGCAGCAGCAGCATGGCCAGACGGGATTGGCCGATGCCGCCGCCGATGGTTTGCGGCATGCGTGCTGCCAGCAGATCCTGATGCCAGTCATATTGCAGGCGATCCTCGTCGCCGGTGATGGCGAGCTGGCGGCGCAGGGCCTCTGCGTCCACCCGGATCCCCATGGAGGAGATCTCGAAGCTGTCTTCCAGCACCGGGTTCCACACCAGGATGTCACCGTTCAGACCCGCCAGCCCCAGCTCGCTCTCGCTGCTCCAGTCGTCGTAGTCCGGGGCACGGACGTCGTGGCGTTCGCCGTGGGAGAGGGCGCCACCGATACCGATGAGGAAGACCGCTCCCAGCTCTTTGGCGATGGCGCGCTCGCGTCCCTTGGCATCGAGGTCCGGGTAGCGGGTCAGCAGCTCTTCACTGTGCAGGAACTGGATATCCGCCGGCAGGAAGGGGGTCAGCTCATGCTCGGCACAGACCGCGCGCTCGGTGGCCTTGATGGCGGCCCAGATGCCGCGCACCGTCTCCTGCAGATAGGCCAGATCCCGGCGCTCGCCCGGCATTACCTTCTCCCAGTCCCACTGGTCGACGTAGACGGAGTGAATGGGGCTGAGACGATCCTCGTCCGGACGCAGTGCCTTCATGTGGGTGTAGATGCCTTCACCCGGGCCGAAACCGAAGCGACCCAGAGTCTGGCGCTTCCACTTGGCCAGGGAGTGGACCACTTCATAGCTGTGCTCCGGCAGGGTTTTCACCTTGACCTGCACTGCATGCTCGCAGCCGGAGAGGTTGTCCTGGGTGCCGTCACCGACCCGGCTCAGAATGGGGGCTTGTACCTCCATCAGGCCGAGTTGCAGTGCGAGTTGGCGGGAGAACATCTCTTTGACGAAGCTGATCTGCTGTTGGCTGCGGATGTAGTGCTGTTTCATGCTGAATTACCTGTCGTGAATCCGTTGAATGCGGTGATTCTTCAACAGAATGCCAACTAAATTCAATATTCGATAATTGAAATAGGCTTTGTGTGTTTTTTTCTTCAAAATAAGCCATCAATTAATGATGAATCATTAAAAAGAGCGCAAAAAAGTGTCAGAAAATTATCGGATCGATAATCTCGATCAGGCCATCCTCTCCGCCCTGATGGAGAATGCGCGCCTGCCTTACGCCGAGCTGGCTAAACAACTGCTGGTGAGCCCGGGCACCATCCACGTGCGGGTAGAGAAGATGAAGCAGGCGGGCATCATCGAGGGAACGCGGGTGCAGGTGAACCCCAAGAAGCTGGGCTACGACGTCTGCTGCTTCATCGGGATCAACCTCAAGAGCGCCAAGGATTACCCGTCGGCCCTGGCCAAACTGCAGGCGCTGGACGAGGTGGTGGAGGCCTACTACACCACGGGCCACTACAGCATCTTCATGAAGGTGATGACCCGTTCCATCGACGAGTTGCAGACGGTACTGATCCACAAGATCCAGACCATCGACGAGATCCAGTCCACCGAGACGCTGATTTCGCTGCAAAACCCGATCCTGCGGGATGTGAAGCCTTGAGTCGGGTGGTCTGAGGGGGGCGTAGAGACCCCTCTCCCGTGATAGACCCTGTCCGCGCTGCAGAATTCGACCCTGTGGGAGATGACACCCTGACTGGTGGGTCAGGGTTCGATATAGGGGATGCCGTATTTGTCGTAGAGGGCCTTGAGCCGGCCGTCCCGCTTCATGTGCAGCAATTCGGCATCATAGGCGGCCATCAGGGCCGGGGTGTCGGCATCGGCCCGGGAACGGGTCCAGGCATTGAAGTAGGGGCTGGTCTTGAGCGGTTTTGGCAGGTAGTCGAGCTTGCCTTCCAGTCCCTCCTCTCTTATCTGGGTGAAGGCGGTGACCAGGGACATGGGCACCACGTCGATACGACCGGCAATGAGTTTTCGCAGTTGCAGCTGGTTGATGGGGATCTCCTGGAAGTGATAGCTCGGGTCTGTCATGGCTGCCGCGAGCTCGGGGGTATAGGAGAAATCCCGGGTGACACCGATACGCCAGGGTTTGAGATCCGTCAGATGGTCATAGTGGATCAGGCCTGCGGACTCCTTGCGTATGAAGAAGTGCCAGCTATGGAGCATATGGGCCTGTTTGGGGTAGAGCAGATAGGCCTCCCGCTCCGGTTTGTAGGAGTGGGCCAGCAGCAGATCATAGAAGCCGCTTTCGGCATTGCGGGTGAGCCTGGCTCCCGAATCGATGAGCTCAATCCTGATGGGGGTATGGAGCGTGCCGAAGATGGCGGTGACGAGATCCACATCCAGCCCGCGAGGGTGTCCCTGTGCATCCAGCCACTTGAGAGGGGGCTCCTGGATGCCACCAATGACCAACTCCCTAGCTGACAGCCAGCAGGGCAGCAGAAAGCAGAATACGAGCAAGCGTCGCACGTTACATCTCCTGAGCATTGGGGACGGGGTCGCATCCGGCAGGGACTGTGACCGATACCTATCTAACTAGAGACGACCACGGATGGCAAACCCTGAAATGGGGAGGGGACAAACGAACGGTGCCGGTGGGAGGGGGGCGGGCTGCCTCGACAGGCCGCCCCGTGGCAGAGTCGGGCGGGATGGACCAGCCACTCGCCGGCTGTGGGCGGGAGGGTAGTCGGCATGAAACGTGTGCGAGGTGGCCTGCCTCAGGTTGCCTGACACTGTTTCATCTGGGTGTTGAGGGCCTGCATCACCTGACGACGGCTGATGATGCCCGTCACCTTGCCTCCCTCCATTACCGGATAGACCTTGGGTCTGGCCCCGGCCATCTGGCGGGCGAGATCCACGATGTTGTCATCAGGAGAGACGAACAGCGGGGTCCGGCTCATCAGATCTTCGACCAGAGTACGGGTGTCGCAGTGATAGCTGCCCGTGAGCAGGGCGGGAATGCAATCCTGCTCGGAGAGAAATCCGACGAGGTGCTGATGGTCATCCAGTACCGGCAGGCCCCCCAGGTTTGCCCGATGGAGTCTGTCCAGCGCCTCGGCCAGACCGAGGCCGGGGTGCAGTGAGTGGGTCAATGGCTGCATATGATCGCGAATTTGTAGCATGATGGTGGCTCCATGGGGGTCGATGGGGCCACTATGCCCGGTGGCTGTGACACGGGGCCAATGGGTTTCCTGATTACCCATGACCCTCAGCCAGCTTCAAGAGCCGATATGGCATCGGAGGGCTTGCCACGACTGCATGCCC